>NZ_JBHXTL010000007.1:6114-85976 GCF_042677365.1 Kitasatospora sp. NPDC127116 | reverse complement strand
GTCTCCCTTTGGTTTGTTTTTGGGCCGGGCCCCCTTCCCCACTCCGCGCCACCGACTTCCCACGCCCCGGCTCCCACTCCACACCCCCGGCTTCCCAGTCCGCGCCACGCGCGGCCCCGGGCTCAGCGGCCGCCGACCGCCTGCTTGACCAGCGTCCGCCCGAAGTCCCACATCAGGCCGCTCCCCCGGTGGGCCTCGTCCATGATGTCGCTGAAGGCTTCCACGAACCGGTCCACATCGCGCTCGGTGATGATCAGCGGCGGGATCAGCTTGATCACTTCCAGGTGGTCGCCGGACACCTGGGTCAGGATGCGGTGCCGCTGCAGCAGCGGCACCACCACCATCTGCGCGAACAGCCCCTTGCGCGCCGCCTGGAGCGCGGTCCAACCGGTGCGCAGTTTGAGCGACTTGGGCCGGCCGAACTCGATCCCGATCATCAGCCCGCGCCCGCGCACCTCGGCGAGCAGCTCGTAGGTGTCGACCAGTGCGGCCAGCCGTTCGCGGAGGTGGTCGCCCACCTTGCGGGCGTTCTCCACCACCTGCTCGTCGCGCATCACCTCCAGGGTCGCCAGCCCGGCCGCCATGGCCTGGGCGTTGGACCCGAAGCTGGCCGAATGCACCAGCACCCGGTCCATCGAGGAGTACACCTTCTCGAAGATCCAGCTCTTGCCGAGCGTCGCCCCGATGGGCACGTACCCGCCGGACAGCGCCTTGGCCGCGCAGACGAGGTCGGGCAGGACCCCGTCCTCGTGCTGGTAGGCGAAGAACTCGCCGGTGCGGCCGATGCCGGTCTGCACCTCGTCGCAGATCAGCAGCGCCTTGTGCTCGTGCAGCAGGGCCTGGGCGGCGCGCAGCCAGCCGGGCGGCGGAGCCTGGACGCCCTTGCCCTGGATCGGCTCGACGATCAGCCCCGCGACGTCGCCGCGCTTCAACTCCTTGGCCAGCGCGCCGAGATCGCCGAGCGGGATGGCGGTGTCCGGCAGCAGCGGGTCGAAGCCCTTGCGGAATCCGTTCTCCCCGTTGACCGAGAGCGAGCCGGTGGTCAGTCCGTGGAAGGCGTGGTCGGCGTAGAGGATCCGCCGGCGCCCGGTGGCGTACCGGGCGAACTTGAGCGCGGTCTCCACCGCCTCGGTGCCGCTGTTGCCGAAGAACACCCGGTCCAGCCCGGGCGCGTACGACAGCAGCCGCTCGGCCAGCAGTCCGGGCAGCGGCGGGCAGTCGAAGCGGACCAGGTCCGGCAGGTCGAGGTCCATCACCTGCTGGACCGCCGAGCGCACCACCGGGTGGTGGCGGCCGAGCGCGAAGATCCCGAAGCCGGCCAGCATGTCGAGGTACTCGTTGCCCTCGGCGTCGTAGAAGTACTGGCCCTCGGCGCGCTCGTAGTACTTGTCGAAGCCGATGGTGTGCAGCATGCGCGGCAGCTGCGGATTGAGGTAGCGGCTCTGCAACTCGTAGCGCTCGCCGCCGCGTTCGGCGATCAGGGCGGCGAGGTCGAAGGGGCGGTCTGGGTCAGCCGGCATGGCGCGGGTTCGCTCCTCGGGTCGGTAGCAGGTTCTTGGCGAAGACGGCGGTCTGGGCGGCGACCCCGGTGCCGGTCAGTCCGGCCTCCTCCAGGATCTCCCCGCGCGAGGCGTGGCCGAGGAACTCCTGGGGCAGGCCGAGCACCCGCACCGGCACGTCCACGTCGGCGTCGCGCAGCGCCTGGGCGAGGACCGAACCGACGCCGCCGGTACGGCCGTTGTCCTCGACGGTGACCACCAGCCGGTGGGCGGCGGCCAGTTCGGGCAGCGCCGGGTCGACGGGCTTGACCCAGCGCGGGTCGACCACGGTCGCGGTGAAGCCCTCGGCGAGCAGCAGCCGGGCCGCGTCCAGGCAGGCGGAGGCGGTGGTGCCGACCGCGACCAGCAGGATCTCCGGCACCCGCCCGGTGCGCAGCAGCACGTCCACCCCGCCGGTCCGCTCCACGGCCGGCACCGCGGGCCCGACGTTCCCCTTCGGGAAGCGCACGACGGTCGGGGCGTCCCGGACCTCGACGGCCTCGCGCAGCTGGGCGCGCAGCTGTTCGGCGTCGCGGGGCGCGGCGAGCCGCAGGCCGGGGACCACCTGGAGGATCGACATGTCCCACATGCCGTTGTGCGAGGCGCCGTCCGGCCCGGTCACCCCGGAGCGGTCGAGCACGAAGGTGACGCCCAGCCGGTGCAGGGCGACGTCCATCAGGACCTGGTCGAAGGCCCGGTTGAGGAAGGTCGCGTAGACCGCGACCACCGGGTGCAGCCCGCCGGTGGCCAGCCCCGCCGCACTGGTGACGGCGTGCTGCTCGGCGATCCCGACGTCGAAGGTCCGCTCCGGGTAGGCCTTGGCGAACGGGGCCAGGCCGACCGGCTGGAGCATGGCCGCGGTGATCGCCACCAGGTCCGGCCGCTCGGCGCCGAGGGTGACCAGCTCGTCCCCGAACACCGAGGTCCAGGAGACGCCGCCGCTGGGCGAGATCGGCAGGCAGGTGTAGGGGTCGATCGGGTTGACGGCGTGGAAGCGGTCGGCCTCGTCCTGCTCGGCCGGCCGGTAGCCGCGCCCCTTGACGGTCAGGCAGTGCACGATGACCGGCCCGCCGAAGTTGCGGGCCTGGCGCAGCGCCTGTTCGACCGCGCCCAGGTCGTGGCCGTCGATCGGTCCGAGGTACTTGAGGCCGAGGTCCTCGAACATGCCCTGCGGGGCGAAGGCGTCCTTGAACCCCTTCTTGGCTCCGTGCAGCGCGTCGAAGATCGGCTGGCCGACCAGCGGGGTGCGCTGCAGGGCCTCCTTGCCGAGGGCGAGGAAGCGCTCGTAGCCCTGGGTGGTGCGCAGGGTGGCCAGGTGGTTGGCGAGGCCGCCGATGGTCCTGGCGTAGGAGCGCTCGTTGTCGTTGACGACGATGACCAGCGGCCGGTCGCGCGCCTCCGCGATGTTGTTGAGCGCCTCCCAGGCGAGCCCGCCGGTGAGCGCGCCGTCGCCGATCACCGCGACGGTGTGCCGGTCGTGCTGGCCGAGCAGCCGGGCGGCCTTGGCCAGGCCGTCGGCGTAGGAGAGCGCGGTGGAGGCGTGCGAGTTCTCGACCAGGTCGTGCTCGGACTCGCCGCGCGAGGGGTATCCGGAGAGTCCGCCGCGCATCCGCAGCCGGCTGAAGTCCTGGCGGCCGGTGAGCAGCTTGTGGACGTAGCTCTGGTGGCCGGTGTCGAAGACGATCCGGTCGTACGGCGAGTCGAAGACCCGGTGCAGCGCGATGGTCAGCTCCACCACGCCGAGGTTGGGCCCCAGGTGGCCGCCGGTGCGGGTGACGGCGTCGATCAGGAAGTCGCGGATCTCGTCGGCGAGCAGCGGGAGTTCGGCCGCCGGGAGCTTGCGCAGCTCGGCCGGCGACGTGACGCGGGAGAGCAGTGACATGGGTACACCTCACGACTCGGAGCGGTGCGGTGGCGCCTCCGGCCGGCCCGGGCGGCGCGGGGCCCGGCCCGGTTCGGGAACGGGCCCGGCCCGGTTCGGGAACGGGCCCGGTTCGGGAACGGGCCCGGCCCGGTTGGGCGGAGCCGGCCCGGGCGCGGGGCCCGGGCCGGGGTGCCGACCCGGGGGCCGGCTCCCGTCTCAGCGGCCCTTGTTGCCGCTGACGGTCTCGGTGATGGCGCGCAGCGACTGCTGGAGCGAGCCCATCGTCGCGAGGACGGCGGTCGGCTCGTAGCCGCAGTGGGCCATGCAGTTCTCGCAGCGCGGGTCCTTGCCGCGGCCGTACTTGCTCCAGTCGGTCTTCTCGACCAGTTCGCGGTAGGTCGGCACGTAGCCGTCGGCCATCAGGTAGCAGGGCCGTTGCCAGCCGAACAGCGAGTAGTTGGGGATGCCCCAGGGGGTGCACTCGAAGTCGGCCTTGCCCTCCAGGAAGTCCAGGAAGAGCGGGCTGTGGTTGAGGCGCCAGCGCTTGCGGTTGCCGTCGGCGAAGGCCGTGCGGAAGAGCTCCCTGGTCTGCTCGACGCCGAGGAAGTGCTCCTGGTCGGGGGCCTTCTCGTAGGCGTAGGCGGGCGAGATCATCATCTCGTCCACCTTGAGCTCGTCGTTGAGGTAGTCCAGCACCTCGATGACCGTCTGCGGGGTGTCGGTGTTGAAGAAGGTGCTGTTGGTGGTGACCCGGAAGCCGCGGCGCTTGGCCTCCTTGATCGCGGCCACCGCCTCGTCGAAGGTGCCCTCCTTGGCCACCGACTCGTCGTGCCGCTCGCGCATGCCGTCGATGTGCACCGCGAAGGTGAAGTACGGCGAGGGCGTGAACTTGTCCATCTTCTTGCGCATCAGCAGCGCGTTGGTGCAGAGGAAGACGTACTTGCGGCGCTCGACCAGCTGCCGGACGATCTCGTCGATCTGCGGGTGCATCAGCGGCTCGCCGCCGGCGATCGAGACCATCGGGGCACCCGACTCCAGGACCGCGCCGACCGCCTGGGCCACGGGCATCCGCTGCTTCAGCACGCCCGCCGGGTGCTGGATCTTGCCGCAGCCCTCGCAGGCGAGGTTGCACGCGAAGAGCGGCTCCAGCTCCACGATCAGCGGGAACTTGTCCCGGCGCTTGAACAGCTTCTGCTGCATGAGGTAGGTGCCGACCCGCACGGTCTGGCGCAACGGCATGGCCATGGCTAGCTCGCCTCCTGGGGGAGCGTCGAGGATGTGGGGTGGTTCAGGTCTGCGGAGCCGGGCGCGCGCTCCTGCCGGTACCAGTCGACCAGGGCGGGGACCGTCGCCCGCAGGGTCCGCCAGGCACGCACCCCGGCCGGGAGGGTGCCGAACCGCAGCAGCTCGTGCTCGGGCGTGTCCACCACCACCCGCAGGACGGCCGCCGGCAGCGCGGGCCGCACCTCGCACAGCGCGGCCAGGACGGCGGCGGCCTCCATGTCGACGGCGAGCGCGCCCTGGAGGTGCAGGGCGCGCCGTTCGATGCCGCGCACCACGTGGTCGGCGGTGTGGTGGACGCCGGTGTGCACGGTCAGGCCGCGCTCCTTCAGCGCCCGGGTGAGCCCCGGGCCGGAGTCGACCGGGTACAGGTGGCCCTCGGCGTCGCGCACGCCGTCGGCGGCCACCACGTCGCCGGGCAGGACACCGGGGCCGACCGCGGCCCCGAAGCCGGCCACCACCACGGCGCCGTAGCCGGTGGGGGCGGAGCCGAGCAGCCGTCGGACGGCCGTCCCGGCGCGCCGCCGGCCGACCCCGGTGCGCAGCAGTACCGGGGAGCCGCCGACCGCGCCGCGCCAGTCACCGCCGCGCAGGGCCCAGACCTCGGGGCCCAGGGCGCAGAGCACCAGCAGGGGCGCGGTGGTCACCGGGCCGCCCCGATCGCCGGGGCGCCGTCGGGCCGGCCCGTGCCCGGGGCGCCGTTGAGGTAGCGGCCGAGCGCGGTGACCGGGAAGACCAGCCGGTACAGGTGGTAGTTGATGGAGAAGTCCCACGGGAAGCCGGTGCCGGTGAACTGCGGCTCGTCCCAGGTGCCCTCGGGCAGCTGGGTGCGCACCAGCCAGTCCACGCCGCGCTCCACCGCCGGGTTGGCCCGGCCCTGCGGCCCCTCGCCGGCCGAGAGCAGCGCCATCAGCGCCCACGCGGTCTGCGAGGCGGTGGAGTCGCCGCGCCCGGCCCAGCGCGCCGGGTCGTCGTAGGAGCGCATGTCCTCGCCCCAGCCGCCGTCGGCGTTCTGCCGGTCCTCCAGCCACCGCACCGCCCGGCGGATCGCCGGGTGCTCGTCCGGGACGCCGGCCGCCACCAGGGCGGGCAGCACCGAGCCCGTGCCGTAGATGTAGTTGGTGCCCCAGCGGCCGAACCAGGAGCCGTCCGCCTCCTGGTTGCGCAGCAGCCATTCGACGCCGCGCCTGGTCCGGGGGTCGCGGGAGCGGCCGGTCTCGGCGAGCATCTCCACCACGTGCGCGGTGACGTCGGCGGACGGCGGGTCGACCACCTCGCCGAAGTCGCAGAACGGCAGCTTGTTGGGCAGCGTGCCGGTGTTGTCCACGTCGAAGGCGCCCCAGGCGCCGTTCTTGGACTGCATGCCGAGGTTCCACAGCACGCCCCGGTCCACCGCCGCGTCGACCTTGCCCGGATCGGGGTGGGCGACCCGGCGCAGCGCGAGCACCACCTCGGCGGTGTCGTCGATGTCGGGGTAGGTGTCGTTCTCGAACTCGAAGGCCCAGCCGCCGGGGGCGAGCCCGGGCCGCTTCACGGCCCAGTCGCCGGGCTTGCGGATCTCCTCGCCGAGCATCCAGTCGACGGCGGAGACCAGCGCCGGGTGGTCGGCCGGCACCCCGGCGTCGACCAGGGCGATGGTGGCCAGGCAGGTGTCCCAGACCGGGGACTGGCAGGCCTCCAGCCAGCGCTTGCCGTCCTCGGTGTGCACGGTGAAGCGGTCGAAGGAGGAGAGCCCGGCCTTCACCACCGGGTGCTCCAGCTCGTAGCCCTCCAGGTGCAGGGCGATCAGCGAGTAGACGGCGGGGGGCTGGATGCCGCCCCAGCAGCCGTCGGCCTCCTGCCGTTCGACGATCCAGCGGCAGGCCTGGGAGACGGCCAGTCGGCGCAGCGGGCGGAAGGCCCGGCGGTGGTAGGCGTGCAGCGCCTTGTCGAGGCGTTCGAAGAGGCCGTCCCAGGTGGTGGCGGGGGCGAGCGGCCGGTGGGGGTACGGGTCGTTCGGGTCGGTGTGCAGCTCGGTGAGCGCGAAGGGGGCCGGACGGACCGGGCGGTGGGAGGAGACGACGGTCAGCGGGACGATGGTCTGGCGGGCCCAGCAACCGAAGGCGTAGATGTTCAGCGGCAGCCACTTGGGCAGGAAGATGATCTCGGGCGGCATCTCGGGCAGCCGGTCCCAGGGCCACCAGCCGAACAGGGCGAGCCAGATCCGGGTGAACACCCGGGCGGCCGCGATGCCCCCGGCGGAGCGGACGTAGCGCGCGGCGGCCAGCATGTGGGGGGCGTCCGGGTCGTCGCCGGCCAGCTTGAGCGCGACGTACGCCTCGACGGTGGTGGACAGCTCGGGCGGCCCGCCGTGGAAGGTGGACCAGGTGCCGTCCTCGCGCTGCTGGGAGCGGATCCACTCGGCGGTGGCGTGGGTCAGCTCCTCGGTGCGGATTCCGAGGAACTGGCGGAGCAGTAAGTCCTCGGCATCCATGGTGACGTTGGTCTCCAGGTCGCCCTTCCACCAGCCCTCGGACGACTGCAGGGAGAGCAGGTGGGTGGTGGCGCGGGCCAGGGCCTCCCGCGCGTCGGCCGGCCGCAGGTCCGCCCCACCGGCCGGCCGGAGCTGGTCGGTGTCCTCGGGCTGCCACCGCCCCGTGCCCAGCAGGGCCGGGGGGCGGTCGCCCACCGCGACCGGCTCGGGATCGTACTCAGGGTCGAGCCGGCCGTCCGCGGTTGCTGTCAACGTAACGTCACCTCTCTCGTACCACCACGAATTCGGCGAGTGCGACGAAGTGCTCGCGCACCTCGTCGGTCATGGGCACCTCGTCCAGGGCGGCGAGGGCAGTCGTGTGCTGGCGGCGGGCCTCCTCCTGGGTCCAGGCGCGGCCGCCGGCCTCCTCGATCAGCGCGGCCCGGTCGGCGAGCTCGGGCTCGCTCTCCTCCCCGCGTCCCTTCGGGTCGGCCAGTTGCTCGGCGAGCCGGCGCGAGGCCGCTCCGCCCTCGGCCAGTGCGGCGGCCACCGGCAGGGACTTCTTGCGCTGGCGCAGGTCTCCCCAGTGCGGCTTGCCGGTGACCTCGGTGGCACCCCAGATGCCGAGCAGGTCGTCGACCGCCTGGAAGGCCAGGCCGAGGTGGTGGCCGTAGCGCTGGAGCGCGCCGGAGACCTTGTCGTCGGCGCCGGCCAGGACGGCGCCGATCGCCGAGGCGGCGGCCAGCAGGGCCGCCGTCTTGCCGCCCTCCATCTCCAGGCACTCCGCGACCGTGACGCTGTCGCGCTGTTCGAAGGCGACGTCCATGGCCTGGCCGTCGATCAGCCGGCGGGTCGCCGTGGTGAGCAGTCGGACGGCACGCGCGGCGTCGGTGGCGCTGGCGCCGCCGGTCACCGCGGCGTCGAGCAGCACCTCGGTGCCGAGCGTCGCCAGGGCGTCGCCGACCAGGATCGCCTGGGCCGGCCCGAAGACCGTCCAGGCGGTGGCCCGGTGCCGTCGGGTCTCGTCACCGTCCATCAGATCATCATGGAGGAGGGAGAAGTTGTGCACCAGTTCAACCGCGACCCCGCCGGGCACCCCCACCTCGGCCGCCGCGCCGGTGGCCCGGGCGGACAGCAGCGCCAGCGCCGGGCGCACGGCCTTGCCGCCGTCCCCCGTCACCGGCGTGCCGTCCCGGTCGATCCAGCCGAAGTGGTAGGCGGCGACGGTGTCCATGGGTGCGGCCAAACGGGCGACGGCGGCCCGTAGCGGCGGGGTGCAGAGCGTACGGCTGCGGGCGAGCAGCTCCGGCACCGAGACCGGTTCGGCGTGCGCCGTGCCTCCGACGGCGAAGCCGGTGCGTGACTCCACGTGCGTTCCCTCTCCCTCGTGGTGCCGGACCGCACGGGGCGGCCGGGTGCCGGCAGTGCGGCAGGTGTCGAATCGAGTGCCGGTGCCGATGGTGCCGGTGTCGGTGGTGCCGGTGTCAGTGGTGCCGGTGTCGGTGGTGCCGGTGCGGCCGGACGGGCCGCGGCCGGTGGTTGCGCCGATGCGCTCGACGGTACGCCCGTCGGCTCTGGCGGGCTCTCCGGCGGCGGGGCCCGCCGTCACCTGGGCCACCTCCCGTCGCCGCGGTCCACCGGCACCCGGGTGCCGGCCGCGGCGAGCGCGGCGTCCGCCGCGGCGTGGCCGCTGCGCACGGCCCCTTCCATGGTCGCGGGCCAGCCGGTGGCCGTCCACGAGCCGGCCAGCAGCAGGCCGGCGACGTCGGTACGGGCCGACGGGCGCAGCGCCCCGTTGCCCGGGGCCGGGTCGAAGGTGGCGGTGCGCTCCCGGGTGACGAAGAAGTCCAGCACCTCCGCCTGGGCCGCGGCCGGCAGCAGCCGGCCCAGCTCCGGCAGGTAGCGGCGGCGCAGCTCGGCGACCGGGAGGTCGATCTCGTCCTGCGCGGCGGACTGCGACAGCGCCAGGTACTGGGCGCCCGGGTGGGCCCGGCCCAGCGGGGCGGCGGCCAGGCCGGAGTGCGCCGTGCGGTCGAAGACCCACTGGACCGGGGAGCCGAGCGCGGCGAAGAACGGCCGGCGCAGCACCTTGCGGTCGTAGATCACGTGCACGTTGAGGATCGGCGCGGTGCCGAAGCCGGCCAGCCGCTCCTGCCCGGGGATCGCGTTCGGCGGCAGCAGCGCGGCCGTGCTGTCCTGGGCGCCGGCCAGCACGACGGTGTCGGCGGTGAGCAGTTCCCCGCTCTCCAGCCGGACGTCGTGCTGCGGCGCGGCCGGCTTCAGTTCGGCCACCCGGGACCGCAGCAGCACCCGGACGCCGGCCCGCTCCAGCTCGGCGAGCGCCCGGTCGTGGTGGATCGTGCCGAGCGGGACGGCGGAGACGCCGATGTCCGAGGCGCCCGGGTCGGAGAGCAGACCGGTCTTGAAGACCATCCCGGCGAGCGCCATCGACACCTGGTCGGCCCGGCCGTTCAGGGTGGCGACGCCGACCAGGTCCCACAGGGCGGCCTGGGTGGCGGCGTTCTGCCCGTTGCGGCGCAGCCACTCGCCGAAGGAGATCGCGTCCAGCGCCGGGTCGGCGAGGTCCAGCCGCTGCAGGGCGAGCGCGCCGCGGACCACCCGGGCGCGGTCGGCCGGGGACAGGTGCGGGTAGCGGGCCAGGCTGGCGGCCAGGTGCAGCGGGACGGGCAGGCCGGCCCGGCGCAGCCGCCCCAGGGTGCGCACCGGGGCGGCCCGCGGCCCGGTGACGGAGAGCACCGGGATGTCGAGGCGCTCCTGGAGGTTGACCAGCCGGGTGGCGCCGAGCCGCTCCAGCAGGCCGCGGTAGGCGGTGCAGCAGCGCAGGTAGACGTGCTGGCCGTTGTCGACGGTCAGCTCACCGCGCTGGAAGGAGAAGGCCAGGCCGCCGAGCCGCGGCCGCCCCTCGGCGAGGGTGACCCGGTGGCCGGCCTCGGCGAGGCGCAGTGCGGTGGTGATCCCGGCCAGACCGCCGCCGACCACGACGGCGGCCGGGCGCGCGGCATCGGCTCGCCCGGTCATCGGCCCTCCCCCTCGCAGTCGGTGGACCGCCCGCAGGCGGTCGCTGAAGCCGGTACTCGCCCGGTCGGCACGGAACTACCCGCACGTGATTCCACGCTGACACAGCGTGACAGAACTGGTGTGAGAATCAAGAACGCCCCCCGGCGAGCCCGGAAAGCGCCACGTACGCCTTCTCCCAGCCCGGCAGGGAGACCCGGCCGCGCAGCACCGACTCCGGGTCGGTGGCGATCCGGCCGAGCAGCCGGTGGTAGATCCCGGCCATCGCGGCGGTGCAGGCGCGGCTGCGGCGGTCGAGCATCGGCAGCAGCCGCAGGCCCTCCTCGAAGGCCGCCTGGGCGCGGGCGGCCTCGAAGGCCACCAGGCCGGTGAAGTCCGCGCCGACCGGCGGCTCCGGCAGGGCGAAGCCCTGCTCGCAGCCGAACCGGACCAGGTCCTCGGCGGGCAGGTAGGTGCGGCCGTTCAGGGCGTCCTCGCGCAGGTCGCGCAGGATGTTGGTGAGCTGCAGCGCCAGGCCCAGGGTGTCCGCGTAGCGCGCCCCGAGCTCCGGGTCGTCGCAGCCGTAGACGCCCAGCGAGAGCCGCCCGATCGCGCCCGCCACGCAGCGGCAGTAGACCTTCAGCTCCTCGAAGGTCTGGTACTCGGCGCCCTTGAGGTCCATCTCGACGCCGTCGATCAGCTCGTCGAAGCCGCCGAGCGGGATCGGGAAGCGCCGGGCCGCGTCGGCCAGGGCGACCTTGATCGGGTCGGTGTCGTCCTCGGCGACGACCCCGGAGCGGACCTCGTCCACCAGTTCCCGGGTGCGCAGCAGTGCCTCGGCCTTGCGGTCGTCCGGGAGGTCGCCGTCCCCGATGTCGTCCACCCGGCGGGCCAGGGCGTACAGGGCCGACATGGCCAGCCGCTTGGGTTCGGGCAGCAACCGGATGCCGTAGCTGAAGTTGCGCGCCTGCAGTCCGGTGACTGCCTCGCAGTACCGGTACGCCGCCATGACCTGGGCCGACGCCAGTGGTGATACCGCCACTCGGGCGTTCACCTTCCCTTCGCGAAGATGGCCGCCGCCTTCGCTGCGAGGCGGCGCTTGTCAGGCTTCGCCTGCTGGGCGAGCACGTCGTACCCGGCGTCCTCGACGGCCGCCAGGGCCGCGTAGCCGCCTGCGGTGAATCCCGCCAGGAGCAGTCGAAGCCTCCCCCGAACCGTACCTACCAATGGTGCGCCGCGGTCGAGCAGGGTGCGGGCCCGCTCGACCTCGAAGGCGATCAGCTCGCGCACCGCGCCGTCGGCGGAGGGGGCGGCCAGGTCCGCCTCGGTGACACCGAAGCGGGCCAGGTCCTCGGCGGGCAGGTAGATCCGGCCGTGGGCGAGGTCCTCGGCCACGTCCTGGATGTGCTCGACCACCTGGAGGCCGCTGCACACGGCGTCCGAGAGCTCGATCCGCTCGGGGGTGGAGACGCCGGCGATGGCCAGCACGAGGCGGCCGACCGGGTCGGCGGAGAGGGTGCAGTAGCCGAGCAGGTCGTCGAAGGTCGCGTAGCGGGCGGTGGTCTGGTCCACCCGGTTGGCCTCGATCAGACGGCGGAACGGCTCGGGGGTCAGGCCGTGCCGGTCGACCAGCGGGACGAGCGCGTCCAGCAGCGGGTGGCGGGGCCGGTCGGCGCCGGCCCCGGAGCCGCCGGCGGTGCTCAGCGCGGTCTCGAAGACCCGGTCGAGGTCCTGCTCCAGTCCGTCGAGCAGGGCGAGCCGGAAGGCGGTCTCCTGCGGGGTCGGCGGGCCGGGCTGGGCCGAAGGGGTGGCGGGGGGCGTCCGCTCGACCCCGAGCAGGCGGGCGGTGGCGGCCGGGTCGGCCAGGTCGCCGTCGCCGGCGTCGTCGACCAGGCGGGCGAAGCCGTACACCGCCATCAGGTCGTCGCGCCAGGCCGCGGGCAGGAAGAAGGGGGCGACGGGGAAGTTCTCCGCACCCGCCTTGTCCAGGGTCTGTCCTGCGGAACCGTTCACCGGCGTATCTCTGGGCTGGGCCGAAGCCGACACTGCTGTCACTCCCCCGTTCTACACCGCGTGGCACGACCGGCCCGACTCGGACACGCGTCCGAGCGCGGGGGCCACGCACGGCACACCGCCCCCGGGACCACCAGGCTGGCACGCCGGGGCCCGGCGGAAAAGAGCGCCCCGCCCCGGGCACCGCGCGCTCACCCCCGCGGCGGCGGGCCGGCCGGGGCCGCGGGGCGTACGGGCCGGGCCGCGGGCACGGTGAAGGGCCGGCTCCGGAAGTTCCGGAACCGGCCCCTGGGGTGTGACGGAGACTACGGTCGGTCGCCGCGCTCGTAGCGGCTGACGACCTCCTCGGTGGGTCCGTCCATGACCAGCTCGCCGGCCTCGATCCATATGGTCCGCTCGCAGACCTCGCGGATCGAGTTGTTGTCGTGGCTGACCAGGAAGACCGTACCGGCGGACTTGCGCAGCTCGTCGATCCGGCGCTTGCTGCGCTGCTGGAAGGCCTGGTCGCCGGTGGCGAGGGCCTCGTCGATCAGCAGCACGTCGTGGGTCTTCGCGGCCGCGATCGAGAAGCGCAGCCGGGCGCCCATGCCGGAGGAGTAGGTGCGCATCGGCAGGGAGATGAAGTCGCCCTTGTCGTTGATGCCGGAGAAGTCGACGATGTCCTGGTAGCGCGCCTTCACCTGGGCCGGGGTCATGCCCATCGCCAGGCAGCCGAGGATGACGTTGCGCTCACCGGTGAGCTCGTTCATCAGCGCGGCGTTGACGCCCAGCAGCGAGGGCTGGCCGTTGGTGTAGATGCCGCCCTTCTCGGTCGGCAGCAGGCCCGCGATGGCGGCCAGCATGGTCGACTTGCCGGAGCCGTTGGAGCCGATCAGGCCGATCGCCTCACCCTTGTACGCGGTGAAGCTGACGCCCTTGACCGCGTGCACCTCGCGCACGCCGGCGGCGCGCTTGCGGCTGATGATGCGGCTCAGCGCCGAGGTGGCGCTGCCCTTGCCGGAGCCGGCGCCGTGCACCTTGTAGACGATGTGCACGTCGTCGACGACGACGGTGGGCTCGCGGGCCACGTCCGTGTCCAGGACGGTGTCGCTCTTGCTCAGGTCGATGTCAGCCACGGCCGTACTCCTCCTCGGCCTTCCAGAAGAAGACGTATCCGACGACGAACATGCCCACGCCCCAGGCGAGGCCGTACGCCCACTGGTGCGGCGGGAGGGCCTGGTGCACCGGCTGGTGCGGGTTGTAGATGACCGGCGCGAAGGCGTGCCGCAGCAGGTCCATGTAGATCGACGCCGGGTTGAGCGACATCAGCGTCTGGATGTAGTGCGGCCAGTGGGTGATCTTGTCCTGGATGCTGAACATCACACCGGACAGGAACATCCAGGCGCGCATCACGAACGGGATCAGCTGGGAGATGTCGCTGGTCCGGGAGCCGATCCGGGCCATCACCAGCGAGATGCCGGTGTTGAAGAGCGTCTGCAGGAGCAGCGCCGGGATGATCAGCAGCCAGGTCCGGCCCGGGGTGATGCCGGCGGCGAGCACCGTGACGACCAGGACGACCATGGAGATCAGCAGCTGCTGGAGCTGGATCACGGTGAAGGCGATCGGGAGGCTGGCCCGGGGGAAGTGCAGCGCCCGGATCAGCCCGAGGTTGTCGGAGATCGCCCGGGTGCCGGCCTGCACCGCGTTCTGGGTGAACTGGAAGACGAAGACGCCGATGCAGAGCCAGGCGATGTAGGTGTTGTCCGGGAAGCCCTGCTTGCTCGCCAGGATCACGCCGAAGACCAGGTAGAACACCGCGCAGTTGAGCAGCGGGGTCACCACCTGCCACAGCTGGCCGAGCTTGGCGTTGGTGTACTGGGCCACCAGGCGGGCGGTGGCGAAGGCCCAGATGAAGTGGCGCCGGGCCCAGAGCTGCTTGGAGTAGGCGAACAGGCCGGGACGGGCACCGCTGACCGCCAGACCGTACTTGTCCGCAAGCTGCTTGGGGGTCAGGCCCGCGTCCACCCCTCTGGGGGCCGAGAGGCTGACGGGTTCACTCACTGTCGACACATTCGTCCTTCACGCGGGATCGGTCGGGGCGGCCGGTCGGCGAGGTCCGCCGGTGCACCGATGGGGATCCACTGGGATCTCGGGGGAGCCGGCCGGTGTGTGGGCACCGGCCGCAGCGATCGGGCATTCGATGCGGGTGCCATCGGATGCGATCAGATGATCGGTGGTCGGCCCAGCCTGGTCAGTCGCCAGACGGTACGCCACCGCATGGGCCGCCGCGGACCGCAGGGTTCGCGCCAGCCCGCCCGGAACCCGCCCCACCAGGCCTTCAGCGCCTCCGGGGAGGGGCGGCGGGCCAGGGTCAGCAGGAACCAGGTTCCCGGATAGAGAGGCACCAACAGGGCCGGAAGGTTCCGCCTCGCGAGCCAGACCCGGTTTCGGGCCACGTTGTGGAAGTAGGTCGCGTGGCGGGCCGGCGAGGTCGTGGGGTGGTGCAGCACCACGTCCGCCCGGTAGTCGATGGCCCAGCCGGCGTCCAGCGCGCGCCACGCGAGGTCGGTCTCCTCGTGGGCGTAGAAGAACTCGGCGGGCAGCTGCCCGGCCTGCTCGAACACCTTGCAGCGCACCGCGCTCGCGCCGCCGAGGAAGGTCGTCACCCGGGACGAGCGCAGCGGGTCGCTGGCGCGCAGCCGGGGGACGTGGCGGCGCTGGGTGACCCCGGTGTCCGGATCCGCGATCCGGAAGGCGACGATGCCCAGCTCCGGGTCGGCGGTGAAGGCCTCGCGCAGCAGTCGGGCCGAGTCGGTGCGCGGCAGGTTCCCGTCGTCGTCCAGGAAGAGGACCGCGTCGACCTCCGCCCCGTCCCGGCCGAACAGCTCGATGCCGACGTTGCGCCCGCCCGGGATGCCCAGGTTCTCCGGCAGCTCGACGCTGCGCACGCCCTCCGGCAGCGGGGGCAGCTTCACGCCCTGGCCGACCACGGCCAGTTCGACCGCCGGGCCCTCCTGGGCGCGGACGGCCTCGATCAGGGCGTTGAGCTCGGCCGGCCGGTTGCCCATGGTGATGATCACGGCGCCGAGGCGGAAGTTCTCCGCGGTGGTCCCGTTCATCGCAGCCTGCTGGAGAGGACGATGCTCAGCAGGTGCAGCACGGTCTGGAGCATCGCGATCGCCGCCAGGACGACCACCGCGAGCCGGGTGAAGAGGAGTCCGCCGTGCACGGCGTCCGCGACGCCGGCGGCCAGGACGAACAGCGAGGCCTCGACCGCGCCGACCAGGCGGTGGAACTTCAGGAAGGAGGCCGCCCGGCGGGCCCTGGCGACGGAGGAGGACCGCGGGACCGAGGCGCTGTCCTCGACGGCCGTCATGCCGCTGCGCGCCCGGGCCACGTCCACCAGGTCGGTCTCGGACTTGATCAGGATCGCGCCGAGCGCGGCCAGGGTGCCGAGGAAGGCCCACTCCCAGTGCGACCCGGCGCCCTCGCGGTGCAGCAGGTCGGTGGCGCGCAGGCCGAGGCCGGTCAGCAGGGCCGCCTCGGACATGTAGTGGCCGACCCGGTCCAGGTAGACCCCGGTGAGCGAGGTCTGCCGGCGCCAGCGGGCCACCTCGCCGTCCACGCAGTCCAGCAGCAGGTAGACCTGGATCAGCAGGGCGCCCAGGACGGCGCCCGCGATGCCCGGCACGACCAGCGCGGCACCGGCCAGGATGCCGGTGAACATCATCAGGTACGTCAGGCCGTTGGGCGTGATCGCCGTCATGGTGGAGAGCACGCGGGTGATCCGCAGCGAGATCTTCCGCATGTACAGGCGCCCGGCCCAGTGCTCGGCGCTGCGGCGCTGGAGCATGCCCTCCGGGTGGATCACCGCGCGCAGTTCCTCGATCGAGGGCCTGCGGCTCAGGTCCACCGGGGGCCGTTGGGCTCCCGCGGTGGAGGGGTCAGCTGTTGACGGCTTGGACATAGTCGGCGTACGCGTCCCTGATTGCGGAAGGGGAGAGGTCGAGGTGTTCGAGGATGGTGAAGCGCCCCGGTCGGGTGTTCGGAGCGTAGTGCACCGCTTCGGTGAACTCCGCCTCGGTGAAGCCGATCTGAGCGGCGGTCACCGGCAGTCCGTGGCTCGCCAGGCGCTCCACGATCAGACCGGTCAGCTCGCGCTCGCCCCGCAGGAAGCTGGCGAAGGCGGCGCCGAGGCCGACCTGCTCGCCGTGCTGGGCGGACCGCTTGGGATACAGCACGTCCAGGGCATGCGAGATCTCGTGGCAGGCACCCGACGAGGGCCGGGTGCTGCCCGCGATGTTCATCGCGATGCCGGACAGTACCAGGGCCTCGGCGAGCGCCGTCAGGAGGTCCTGGTCCTGGGTGCCGCCCGGGTGCCGCAGCAGGTTCTCGCCCGCCGAGCGGGCCATCGCCACGGCCAGTCCGTCCACCGGCTCACCGGTCACCGCGTGCGACAGCTCCCAGTCCGCGCACGCGGAGATGTTGGAGACGACGTCGCCCACGCCGGCCGCCACGAAGCGCGGCGGGGCCTGCCGGATCACGTCCAGGTCGACCACGATGCCGATCGGGCTGGGCACCCCGTAGGAGCCGCGCCCGGCGTCGTTGTCCAGGGTGGAGACCGGCGAGCAGATGCCGTCGTGGGCCAGGTTGGTGGCGACCGCGACCAGCGGCAGGCCGACCCGGGCCGCGGCGTACTTGGCGGCGTCGATGATCTTGCCGCCACCGAGGCCCACGATCGCGTCGTAGTGCCCGCCGCGCATCGCCTCGGCCAGCCGCACCGCGCTGTCCAGGCTGCCGTCGTCCACGTTGTACCAGTCGGCTCCGGGCAGGGCCGGCTCCAGGCGACGGCGCATGGCCGAGCCGGAGCCGTTGCTGATCGCGACCGCGATCCGGCCCGAGGCCGACAGCCGCTGGTCCGCGAGGATGCCGCCGAGCGCGTCCAGCGCGCCCGGGCGGATCTCGACGAACAGCGGCGACGGAACCAGTCGGGTCAGTACCGGCACGCGATCTCCCGCGCCTTCGCCAGGTCGTCGTGGTTGTCGACCTCGACCCAGGAGACCTCGCCGATCGGCTGCACGTCGATCCGCAGGCCGCGGTTCACCATCTCCTGGTAGCCGTCCTCGTAGTACAGCTGCGGGTCGCGCTCGTAGGTGGCGCGCAGCGCGTCGGTCAGGTCGGCGGCGGCGGACGGGTTGATCACCGTGACGCCGATGTACTCGCCGGTCGCCTCGGCCGGCTCCATCAGCTTGGTGATGCGGCGCATGCCCGTGGCCGGGTCGACGATCACCTTCATCTCCTCGTCGGCGAGCTTCTTCACCGTGTCGAGGGCGAGCAGGATGCCGGGGGCGGTGCCGGACTCGGTCAGTCGCCGGTTGCCCTCCAGCATGGTCCGCTGGACGGAGACCGGGTGGACGGTGTCGCCGTTGGCGAGCAGCAGGCCCTCGGCGAACAGCTCGCGGGCGCACCACAGCGAGTAGGCGTTGTTCCACTCCTCGGCCTTGTCGTTCTCGACCAGGTGGAGCTTGACGCCGTACTTGTTCTCCAGGGCGTCCTTGCGGTCGTACACCGCCTCCTTGCGGTAGCCGACGACGATCGCGGCCTCGCGCAGTCCGACCTCGGCGAAGTTGCCGAGCGTGAGGTCCAGGACGGTCCGTTCCCCGTCCACCGGCACCAGCGCCTTGGGCAGGGTGTCGGTGTACGGGCGCAGCCGGCGGCCGGCGCCGGCTGCCAGAACGAGGCCGATCATGCGGGTCTCCTGATCCGTCGTGCTGTGCGCGGATCTGTGCCGGAGGTCGGCGGCGCCACCGGTTCGCCCGGACCGGCGTTCGACCGGGGCGGGCGGCGGCGCGCCGGTGCCGGCACAGATCCGGGCACCGTGTCGTATGTGATGGTAGGCGACCGGGGCGACCGGCCAGAACGCGCCCGTGGGCCCGGGGCGGCCGACGGGACGGCCGACGGGGCGGCGGGCCCCGGGCGGCGGGCGGGACGAACGGCGGCCGGAACGGCAGGCAGAACGGCGGCCGCGGTGGCGGTGGAGCGGCCCGGGGCGGCGGCGGAGCGGTCCGCGGCGGCGGTGGAGCGGCCCGCGGCGGCGGCGGAGCGGTCCGCGGCGGCGGTGGAGCGGCCCGCGGCGGCGGTGGAGCGGTCCGGGGTTCGCACCGGCTCCGCCGGGCCGGTCGAACGGGCTCCGAACGCGCGGCGAACGGTTCTGCGAATTCCGTGCCCCTTTCGGGGGCTTCCCGGATCCTTCTCTGGCCGGTTTCCGATTCCTCCGGGTCATGATCCGTCCGGTTGTGCGTGGGACCCCTGGCGAGTGCCACCCATACGGCAGACTGGAGCCCGACGCCGGCGCCGGTGCCCCTGCTGTGTCCGCCGCACTCCACCCGGTGCGTCGGAGACACCCGATGCTCCCGTTGCTCCGCTCCCGAAAGAGGCCCCATGCCCCAGAGTCTGCCGACCGACCCGACGCACTTCGCCGCCGAGATCGACACCGGTCTCGACGTGGAGACCGATGTCACGGTCGACCCCCGGGCCACCGGATCCGCCCCGGCCGGAGCCGAGATCCTGCTGGAACTGGTCGACGACGAGGGCGTCACGATCGGCACCGGCGAGAAGCTCTGGGCCCACCAGCAGCCTGGCCGCCTGCACCGGGCCTTCTCCGTCTTCCTGTTCGACCGCCAGGGCCGGCTGCTGCTCCAGCGCCGGGCGCTCGGCAAGTACCACTCCCCCGGCGTCTGGTCGAACACCTGCTGCGGCCACCCGTACCCGGACGAGCCGCCGTTCGTCGCCGCCGCCCGGCGCACCGCCGAGGAGCTGGGCGTCGCTCCGGCACTGCTGTGCGAGGCGGGCACCGTCCGCTACGACCTGCCGGACGAGGCCTCCGGGCTGATCGAGCGGGAGTGGAACCACCTGTTCGTGGGACTGGTCACCGCCCCGGTCGAGCCGGACCCGGAGGAGGTGGACGACTTCGCCTTCGTGACCGCGCAGGAGCTGCGCGAGCTGCGGGCGGAGCGGCCGTTCTCGGTCTGGTTCGAGACGGTCTTCGAGGCCGCGCTGCCGGGCATCCGGGAGATCGCCGGGCGGGACTGGTAGTCCTGGTCCGGCCGCTCCGGCCGCTCCGGTCGTCGGCCCGGTCATCGGCCCGGTCGTCGGCCCGGCCGGTCAGTGGCCGGGCTCCGGGGGGACGGGCAGCGAGGCCCAGATGACCTTGCCGCCCTCCCCCGTGTGTTCGACGTCGCACACCCCGCCGGCCTGCAGGGTGACGCTCTTCACCAGCAGCAGGCCGCGCCCGCCGGTGCTCGCGGTGTCGTTCTCCAGCGCCTTCGGCCGGTACGGATCGCCGTCCTCGACCGACACCCGCACCGAGGCCCGGTGCACCGACAGCTCGGTGACCACCTCGGGGGACAGCTCGGCGGCGTGCGTCACCGCGTTGCTCACCAGCTCCGAGACGATCAGCAGCAGGTCGTCCACCAGCTCCTGGTAGCGCACCCCCGTCATGCCCTGGGCCAGCAGACGGTCCCGCACCGCGTGCCGGGTGAGCGGCACCGAGGCCTCGGTGGCGGGCACCGGGAAGCGCCACACGCCCTCGGCGGGGCCTCCGGAGACCGTGGCCCCGCCCCGGCCCTCCATCCGCCTGTCGCGTCTCGGTTCGGCCTTCGCCGCTCCGCTGATCTGCTCCACGTCCAGCCGCCCTTCGTCCGCGACCCGGGAATCAGGCGATCCGCTTCATGGCGCCCTCGGTCCACAGACGCTACGAGAGCCGTCGCGGCGGCCGTGGCACCGTCGACAAGTTGCCCGTGTCGGACCGGTTCCGGCCGCAACCGACCGCGGCCGGTGCGGGAGTCGACCGGTTCCTTCGCGGACGCCACCGGTTCGGGCCGGATTCGAGCGCGTTCCCAGGCCGTACCAACCTGTGCGGGCCGCGTTCCGGGCCGTGTGCGGGCGTTCCGGGCCGCGTGCGGGCGGTACCGGCCGCGTTCCGGGCAGGGCCCTGGCTCGCCGCGGGCGCGGTACGGCCCGGGCGCCGCGGCCCGCGGGGCCGGACGGGCCTCGGACCAGGATGTCCGGTGGCCCCGCCCCGAGGAAGCGCAGGTGAGAAGCACTCCAGAACCCTGGTAATGTTCTCTCTGTCGCCGAGGGGGCGAGGAAAAAACCCCCGAAGCACACACCCGGTCCGGGTGGCGGAATGGCAGACGCGCTAGCTTGAGGTGCTAGTGCCCTTTATCGGGCGTGGGGGTTCAAGTCCCCCCTCGGACACAGCCGAATTCCCCGTGGGAGCCGAAAGGCACCCACGGGGAATTTCGTTTTTCGGGCCGCCCCTTTCCCGGGCCATCCCCGGTCGCCATCCCCGGCCACCACCCCTTCCGGGCACTGTGGCCTCGGTCTCCTCGTCGGTCCGCACCGGCCCGGACGCCGGACACGAGATGGCAACAATCGGACGGTTTGAGCTTCCTCTGAGGTATTCGCCCGTTTTCGGAACATAGGCTGCTCTCCGTTTGTCCGAAATACCGGCTCAAAATCGCAAAAACACCGACACCACCCGATGAACCACGAGCGAGAGGACCGATACGTTGAGTGAGCCCGAATCGTCGACGGCATCACACCAGAACTACCGCCGATCGCTCGGCACGATCAGCCTGACCGCGGTCGGGCTGGGGTCGATCATCGGCTCCGGGTGGTTGTTCGGTGCCGAGCGGGCCGCCAAGCTCGCCGGACCCGCCTCGATCCTCGCCTGGGTGATCGGTGCCGCGGTGGCGCTGACCATCGCGCTCACCTACAGCGAGCTGGGCTCGATGTTCCCCAAGGCCGGCGGCATGGTCCGGTACGGCCAGTACTCGCACGGGTCGCTGGCCGGCTACCTCGCCGCCTGGGCCAACTGGATCGCCATCGTCTCGGTCATCCCGGGTGAGGCCACCGCCTCCGTGCAGTACATGAGCTCCTGGCACTTCGGCTGGGCACAGGGGTTGTTCGACGGCAAGGAGCTGACCCTCAGCGGAGTGGCGCTGGCCAGCGTGCTGCTGCTCGTCTACTTCGCCCTCAACTGGTTCGCGATCACGCTGTTCGCCAAGACCAACACCGCGATCACCGTCTTCAAGGTCGTCGTCCCGACGGTGACCGCCGGTGCGCTGCTCTTCGCGCACTTCGACACCGCCCACTTCACCGACCACGGCGGCTTCGCGCCGAACGGCTGGAGCTCGGTGTTCACCGCCGTCGCGGTCTCCGGCATCGTCTGGGCCTTCAACGGCTTCCAGTCCCCGCTCAACCTGGCCGGCGAGGCCCGCAACCCCGGCAAGTCGCTGCCGAAGGCCGTCATCGGCTCGATCCTGATCGCCCTGGTGATCTACGTCGCGCTGCAGATCGCCTTCCTCGGCGCCATCCCCGGCGGCGACCTGGCGAACGGCTGGAGCAACCTCTCCTACACCTCGCCGCTGGCCGACCTGGCCATCGCCTGGGGCCTGAACTGGCTGGCGATCACGCTGTACGCGGACGCCTTCATCTCGCCCTCCGGCACCGGCATGATCTACGCCGCCACCACCTCGCGCATGATCCACGGCGTGCAGGAGAACGGCCACCTGCCCAAGATCTTCGGCAAGGTCGACGCCAAGACCGGCATCCCGCGCCCGGCGCTGGTGCTCAACCTGGTGGTCGCCTTCCTGTTCCTCGCGGTCTTCCGCGGCTGGGGCTCGCTGGCCGAGATCGTCTCGGTGGCCACCGTGATCTCGTACATCACCGGCCCGGTCGCCGTGATGGCGCTGCGCCGCCTGGCACCGGACCTGCCCCGGCCGGTCCGGCTGCGCGCCATGCCGGTGATCGCCCCGGTCGCGATGGTGTTCGGCTCGCTGGTGCTCTACTGGGCCCGCTGGCCGCTCACCGGCAAGGTCATCCTGCTGATGGCCGCCGGTCTGCCGATCTGGGCCTGGTACGAGCTGCGCAAGCCGTTCGCCGAGCTGAAGCCGCACCTGAAGGCGGGCGCCTGGATGGTCGCGTACCTGTTCGTGATGGCCGGCGTCTCCTGGGCGGGCAGCGCCGACTTCGGCGGGCACGACTACCTGCCCGAGGGCTGGGACCTGCTGATCGTCGCCGCGATCGGGCTGGCGTTCTACCGCTGGGGCGTCGCCAGCGCCTGGGCCAACCCCTCGCTGGCCGCGGTCCGCCAGGAGATGGCCGAGGAGGCCCGGAGCTCCGCGCCGGACGACGCCGCGGAGCCCTCGCGGGTCTGAGGCGCCTGAGCGCGTGAACTCACGGTGAAGGGCCGGTCGGAATCCTCCGACCGGCCCTTCGGCGTTCGCGGGGACCGTGCACGGTGCGCTCCGTTCCCGGTGTGCTCCGTTCCCGGTGCGCTCCGTTCCCGGTGTGCTCCGTTCCCGGTGCGCTCCGTTCCCGATGCGCTCCGTTCCCGGTGTACGTCCATTCTGCCGTGGCGGGCACCCCCGGGTCACCGTCTTCGGGGATGATCTTCGTCGCGGTTTCCGCGCCTAGCGTGGTCGCGGGCGGCCCTCGACGGGAGGGCCCGGGCAGGGAGCGTCGTCGACGTGACGGAAGCACAGCAGTACGGTC
Source organism: Kitasatospora sp. NPDC127116 (assembly GCF_042677365.1). Lineage (NCBI taxonomy): Bacteria > Bacillati > Actinomycetota > Actinomycetes > Kitasatosporales > Streptomycetaceae > Kitasatospora > Kitasatospora sp. NPDC127116. Next base: position 63,274 of record NZ_JBHXTL010000007.1, on the reverse strand, counting down.
AGGATCCGGCCCTCGCGCGGGAGCTGACCGGGATGATGGCCGAGGACGGCGCGGCCGCCCGCCTGGCGAACAGCCCCGACCTGGCCGAACAGGCGGCCTGGCGCCGGCTCACCGCCCGGCACGGGGACCGGCTCGCGGAGATCATGGCGGCGCACGGCTGGCCGACCGAGCGCACCGTCGGCCCCGAGGCCGCCCGGGCGGCCTGGCTGGTGGCGCAGCACGCGGACCGGCAGCTCGACGTCCAGCGGCAGGCCGCGGCGCTGATGGGCGGGGCCGTCGCCAGGGGCGAGGCGAGCGCCCGCGACCTGGCCTTCCTCCAGGACCGGCTGGCCGTCAACGAGGGCCGGGAGCAGCGCTACGGGACGCAGATCGGCGCGGTGACGGACGGCCGCCCGGTGCCGTGGCCGTGCGAGGAGCCCGAGCGGCTGGACGAGCGGCGCGCCGAGGCGGGCATCGAGCCGTTCGACGAGTACACCGCGCGGTTCGCCCCGAAGTAACCGTCACGTCCGCCGGTCGGGATTGACTCTTGCGCGCGGCCGTCCGCGCCGCATTGACTGACCTCCGACCAGCGCTGCTGGTCAAGGGTCGGCTGAGTGGACGAGAGGACGATCGGTGCGGCAGTACGCGCAGTACCCGGAGCACGGCGACCAGTACATCGACGGCGAGTGGCGGCCCTCCGGTGACACCGGGTCGATCACCGTGCTGAACCCGGCGACCGAGCAGGTACTGGCCACGGTGCCGGCCGGCGGTCCGGCCGACGTCGACGCGGCGGTGACGGCGGCCCGCCGGGCGGCCCGGAGCTGGGGCTCCACCACCCGCGAGGAGCGGCTGGCCCTGCTGACCCGGCTGCGGGACGGGATCGCCGCCGCGCAGAACGAGATCACCGAGACCGTCGTCGCCGAGCTGGGCTCGCCGGTCGGCTTCGCCGGGGCCGTGCACGCCGGGCTGCCGCTCGCCGTGGCGACCTCCTACCTGACCCTGCTCGCCGAGCACCCCTTCGAGGAGCGGATCGGCAACTCGGTGGTGCACGCCGAGCCGGCCGGGGTGGTCGCGGCGATCACGCCCTGGAACTACCCGCTGCACCAGATCGTGGCCAAGGCCGTCCCGGCGCTGGCGGCCGGCTGCCCGGTGGTCCTCAAGCCGGCCGAGGACACCCCGCTGGTGGCCCGGCTGTTCGCCCGGCTGGTGCACGAGGCCGGCTTCCCGGCCGGCACCTTCCACCTGGTGACCGGCACCGGCGCGGTGGCGGGCGCGGCGCTCGTCGGGCACCGGGAAGTGGACCTGGTCTCCTTCACCGGCTCCACCGCCGTCGGCCGGCAGATCGCCGAGACGGCCGGCCGGGGGCTGAAGCCGGTCTCCCTGGAACTGGGCGGAAAGTCCGCCAACGTGGTGCTGCCGGGCGCCGACCTGGCCCGCGCGGTCAAGGCCAACGTCGCCAACGTCTTCGCCAACTCGGGCCAGACCTGCAGCGCGCTGACCCGGCTGCTGGTGCACGAGGACCAGTACGACGAGGCGGTCGCCCGGGCCGAGGAGCTCGCCGCCCAGTACCGGCCGGGCGACCCGACCGACCCGCGGACCCGGATCGGCCCGCTGGTCAACGCCAAGCAGCTGGACCGGGTGCGCGGCTACATCGACGGCGCGCTGGCCGAGGGCGCCCGGCTCGTCGTCGGCGGCTCGGATCCCGTCGCCGAACTGCCCACCGGCTACTACGTCCGCCCGACCGTGCTCGCCGACGTGACCCCGGAGATGACGGTGGCCCAGGAGGAGGTCTTCGGCCCGGTCCTGGCGATCCTCCGCTACCGCGACGAGGACCACGCCGCCGAACTCGCCAACGGCACCCCGTACGGCCTGAGCGGCGGCGTCTGGGCCCGCGACACCGACACCGCCGCCGCCTTCGCCCGCCGCCTCGACACCGGCCAGGTGGACCTCAACGGCGGCCGCTTCAACCCGCTCGCGCCCTTCGGCGGCTACAAGAACTCGGGCCTCGGCCGGGAGCTGGGCCGCCACGGGCTGGAGGAGTTCCTCCAGTACAAGTCCCTGCAGTACTGACGGCATCCCTGGCCAGGGCGGTGCGCGGGCCGTTCGGTCCGCCACCTCCCGGCCGGCTCGCACCGACCGGCCCATCCGGGCCGGCAAGTGACGCACGTCTCGGCGGATCGGCAATCCACTGGGCAGTACGGAACCAAGATCGCGCGGAAACTGGGGCCACAGAGACCCGTACACCGACGGAAGGCCCCGTCATGCGAGCGATCCGCCCCCTTGTCACCGGTCCGGCCGGCCCTCAGACTCCGCGCCGGATGGAGTCGTCCACCCAGGAGGTCATGGCAGAGCTGCAACGGAGCGACGCCAAGGCCACCGGCATTGGAGCCGCGGCCGTCGGCGGCATCACCATGGCAACCGCGCTGAGCAGCGCGCTGCCGCCGTTCTCCCCGCTGGCCAAGGCTACGCTCCTGGGCGTCCTCACCCTCCTGATCGGCTCGCTCGCCCTGTCGTTGGCAGCCGCCAGGCCCCAGCTCCGCCACGACGGCCATCGCGCTCTCTCCTACTTGGAATTCGCCGGTTTGACGCCGGAACAGTTGGTCGAATCGTTCTCGGAGCGGAATTCCGGTGATCTCGCAACGGCGCACGCACAACGCCTGGTGGAGCTTTCCCGGCTCGTCCTGCGGAAGTACCGCCTTCTCCGGCGTGCGGTCGATCTGCTGTCCTGTGGGCTGGTGTTGGGCACGCTGGCCGCCGTTCTGATGCTTGCGGCACACTGATCGGATCATGGTGTCGGCCGGCAACTCGGTGATCCGCCGACCGTGAACCCGGCCACCGGAGGCGCCACATGCAGGAGTCACACCGAGAGTTCCTGAGTGACGAGAAGTGGACCCTCCTCCAGCGGCTGGCGCCGGTGCGCTATCGCGCGTCCCGCGCCACCCTGCTGCGGCAGGACGAACCCGCCAGCTGTGTCGTGCTCCTGGAGACCGGCAGCGTGATGGTGACCGCCGACGGCCCTCGTGGCAGCGAGCAGTTGCTCGCGGTCCGCGGCAACGGCGAACTCCTCGGTGAGATGTCGGTGTTGGCGGAGGGAGTGCGCAGTGCGACCGTACGGACCCTTGAGCCCTGCCAGGTCCGCGTGGTCCCCGCTGTGGACTTCACGGACTTCATCGAATCGCACGGCCTGTTGCGACCGTTGCTCCGGCATTCCTACAGTCGGCTCCGCGAAGCCGACCGAACCAAGCTGGAACTCGCGACCGGATCCGTCGCGCTCCGGCTGTCCGGTCTTCTCATGCGGCTCTCCGGCCCGGCAACGCCCAACGGCCCGTCCCGGATCCGGCTGCCGCAGGAGGACCTCGCCAGGCTCATCGGTGCCTCACGCAACGCCGTCGGCAAGGTCCTGAAGGAGTGGAGCCGACACGGCTGGCTGACCACGGCTCCGGGCGGTGGCGTGACGGTGACCGACGTACGGGCGCTGCGTGCGCACGCCGCCGAGCAGTAGTACGCAGACGTCTCCATGAAGTGGCGCAGGTCACTTCCGCGCTGCCCTCCGTTGGGCAGCACCGACCGCCCGATCGGAGGCATGATCGCTGCCTGGCACACGGACCTCGGATTCGCCACCGCACCAGGAGGACAAACAGGCATGCTCCCCGCCCCCGTTGACGTGGACGACCTCCCGCCCGACCTCGCCATCCTCGTGGTCGACATCGTCGGCTACAGCAAGGTGCCGGAGACCGCAATGCCCGGTATGCGGGCTGCACTGGACAACGCCGTCGCCGAGACCTTCACCCACATCGGCCTGGCCGCGCTCTGGGCCGACGAACGCCGGGGCAGCGACACGGGTGACGGCTGGATCAGGATCGTGCCCGCTGCGAAGGTCGTACGGCTGGTCGACCCGGGCATCGCGCTCCTGGAGGACGCGCTGCGCCGCCATGACCGGGCGCGACGCGCCCACGATCCGGTCCTGCGGACCCGGCTGAGCGTCCACCTCGGCCCGCTCTCCCCCGGTCACCGGGGCGACGCCATCAATGACGCCTGCCGCCTGGTGGACAGCGAGGAGGTCCGCGTCGCGGCCGGCGTGGCCGCGGAACACGAATCGTTCGTCGCGGCGATCCTCTCGGACGAGGTCTACCGACGAGCCGTCGCGGCCGCTCGCACGTACACGCTGGCCGAGCGGGACTTTCTGGAGGTCTCGGCAGTCGTGCCGAAGAAGCAGTTCCGCCGCACCTCCTGGGTCCACGTGCCGCGGCTCGCGCCCGTGACGGTCAAGGCGTCCCTCGGCCGGGGGGAACCGCCCGTGGAGCCCGCACCGAGCCCCGCGCCCGGTCCACAGCTCACCTTCAACGGCAGCGTCGGCACGGCCGTCGGAACAGTCGCGACGCTGAACATGGGGGGCGTCAACCTCGCATGACCAGGGACGACTTGGAGCGGATCCAGGCCTTCCTGCCCGCGCCGGTCCGCACTGCTCCGGCCGGTGCCACCAGGAAGCCCGTCACGCCGGAGCACAATGCGCCCTCGCTGACCTTCATGGCGGACGTCGGGGTCGCCATCGGCCAGGTCGACAGGATGTACCAGGAGATCCGACAGGACTTCCTGGAGGCCCGGGGGCTGGACCGCACCAAGCTGCTCGAGTCCCGGACGTTCGCTCTTCCCTCCGCTTGGAAAGCCGTCCGGGCCCAGCTGGCCGACGCCTTGGCGGACCCCGAGGTCCGGGTGATCATCATGGTGGCGCCGCGCGGCTACGGCTCGACCACCTTCGTCCACCATGTCCTGGCGCACCACACACCGTTCGAGACGAAGCTCGTCGAACTCGAACCGGACGGGCCGCGCCCGAAGGTGTCGAGGATCCGCCGGGAGCGCGGGCGCGCCTACCAGTTGGACCTCAAGGACCCGCACACCGACCACCCGTCGACGACGTTCCTCGACGACCTCGCTGCGAGCGTCCCGGTGCTGAAGCAGGTCAGCTCGACCTGGGTCCTCAACATCGCCGCGGATCTCTGGACCGAACAGCGGACCTGGCCCGTCGCCCCCGGGGTCCGGGTGGTCGAACTCCGTTCCCCGCCGGAGCCGTTCGCCGTCGCGGAACGCCATCTGACCGCAGCCGGCATGCCCTGGCTCGTGCCGTACCTCCGGTCGGACACCGCCCGGGTCCATCTGTCGTCCCTGCGCAACGCGGTGGAGGCCGTACGCGCCGCCGGCGCCGTGGCCGAACAGTGGCTGGAGTTCAAGCGCGACCACTCGGAGGAGGCCAGCTGGATCGAGGAAGGAAAGCTCGGCCGGCCCGATGAAGCGGGCGACAACGCGTGCCATCCCGAACTCCGCACGAGCGTCGAGAACGCCCTCGGTGACTGGCGCACCGAGTTGGACGGCGTCTTCGCACACGGCGGCGACACCGGCGGTGCGCTGTCCCTGCCCGACCGGTGCCTGCTGCTCTCCCTCGCCCTCCACCGGGTCGCGCCGGCCGCCAAGATCTCACGGGATGCCCGTGCCCTGGAGGACCTGATCGCCAAGAAGGACCGGACGCACGCTCCGACGAACCTCGGCCAGGTCTTCGCCGGGCGCGGACTTCGGCAGAGGCTCACCGCCCTCCATGCGACGGTGAGTTCCTAGGACATCGCCGCGCTCAGTCGCCCGGGCTACGCCCAGGCCGTCCTCACGTACGTCTGGGACAACTACGAGGACATGCGATCCGTCCTGTTGGAGTGGCTGATCTCGACCGCCCCGGCCGAGCGGGCCGAGGCGGACAAGAGCATCTCCGCCTTGACCACACTGGCTGCCCGGCACCAGGCGCCGACGGTTCTGACCGAGATCCGCGACACCGCCCACGAGTCCGGACGATCGGACATGTGCGCGGCCGTCATGACACGCGTGCTCAAGGACGTGGGGATGGAGCGGGCCGCGTGGGCCCGGCTCTACGACTGGGCCGACGACCGCCGCCTTGCGACGCAGTCCGTGGTTGTCGACGTAGCCGAGCACGTCCTGACCGCCGAAGACCCCGGGGGCAGGGACCACCGAAAGGCGATGACGCGGCTGCGCCGGGTTGCCTCGACTTCGAAGGACCAGTCCCTCCTCGCCGGTGTCCTGGCCGTCTTCCACCGCCTCGGCCACCGGGAGGAGGGACGGAACCTGCTGCTCTCCGAGGTGCTGCGCTGGCGCGAGAAGAAGGCCCGCCGATCCGGGAAGATCGCCTTGCTGGGGCTGATGGCGCAGTTCGACGGCCCTCGGCCCTGGCTGCTCGGCACGGCCAATGAGAAGGCCCGTACCGAGATCGACGAAGGTCTGCGGGACCTCCTGGCGGACCCGCAGTTCGAGCCACAGGCGGTCCCCGCCATCTGCGCGTGGTTCAAGACCGCGGCAACCGACACCGCGGCGTACGCCGCCGTCCGGAACTGCGTCGTGCCCGCGCTGGGCGGACAGTCGTCACGGGACGCCGGCATCGACCTGTTCCACCAGGTCGGCCGACTGCTCCTGCCCGATGGCACCCAGGTCGGCGACGACCTCTGGGCCTCGCTCGTCCGGCTACGGCGCTCCTGAGGCCCGCGTCCCCGGCAGGGGAGGTTCGCGGAGGACCGCCAGCGGCTGACAGCTTTCAGCGAACAGATGACAGATGACAGATTTCGAAATCTGTCATCTGTTCGCCGTCTGCCGTCCGCCGTCAGACCAGGTCGACGCCCGGGTAGAGCGGGTACGGGGCGAGCAGGTCGGCGGCGCGCTTGGCGGTGGCGTCGCGGAGGGCGGCGTCCAGGCTGTAGGCGGCCTTGGACGGGGAGCCCTTGGCGGTGGTGGTGGGGGTGGTGGCGCTCAGGACGGTGTGGATCAGGTCGGCGATCTCGTCCATCTCCGCGGTGCCGAGGCCGCGGGTGGTGAGGGCAGGGGTGCCGAGGCGGACGCCCGAGGTGTACCAGGCGCCGTTCGGGTCCAGCGGGACGGAGTTGCGGTTGGTGACGATGCCCGAGTCGAGCAGGGCCGCCTCGGCCTGGCGGCCGGTCAGGCCGTAGCCGGAGACGTCGGCGAGGACCAGGTGGTTGTCGGTACCGCCGGTGACCAGCTTGCCGCCGCGGCGCAGCAGGCCCTCGGCGAGCGCCTGGGCGTTGGCGACGACGGCACGGGCGTAGGCCTGGAACTCGGGGCGGCGGGCCTCGGCGAGGGCGACCGCCTTGGCGGCCATGACGTGCGAGAGCGGGCCGCCGAGCACCAGCGGGCAGCCGCGGTCGACGTGCTCGGCCAGTTCGGACTGGCACAGCACCATGCCGCCGCGCGGGCCGCGCAGGGACTTGTGGGTGGTGGTGGTGACGATGTGGGCGTGCGGGACCGGGTCGTGGTCGCCGGTCAGCACCTTGCCCGCGACCAGGCCGGCGAAGTGCGCCATGTCGACCATGAGGGTCGCGCCGACCTCGTCCGCGATCTCGCGCATCCTGCGGAAGTCCACCAGGCGCGGGTAGGCGGAGTAGCCGGCGACGATGATCAGCGGGCGGAACTCGCGGGCGGTCTCGCGCAGCGCGTCGTAGTCGATCAGGCCGGTGGCCGGGTCGGTGCCGTAGCTGCGCTGCTCGAACATCTTGCCCGAGATGTTGGGCCGGAAGCCGTGGGTGAGGTGGCCGCCGGTGTCCAGGGACATGCCGAGCATCCGCTGGTTGCCGAGCTCCTGGCGCAGCCGCGCCCAGTCCTCCTCGGTGAGGTCGTTGACGTTGCGCACCGCGGCGCGCTCCAGGGCCGGGCTCTCGACCCGCTGGGAGAGGACGGCCCAGAAGGCGGTGAGGTTGGCGTCGATGCCGGAGTGCGGCTGGACGTAGGCGTGGTCGGCGCCGAACAGTTCGCGGGCGTGCTCGGCGGCGATGCTCTCGACGGTGTCGACGTTGCGGCAGCCCGCGTAGAAGCGGCGGCCGACGGTGCCCTCGGCGTACTTGTCGCTGAGCCAGTTGCCCATGGTGAGCAGGACCGCCGGGGAGGCGTAGTTCTCGCTGGCGATCAGCTTGAGCGAGGCGCGCTGGTCCGCCAGTTCCTGGCCGATGGCGGCGGCGATCCGGGGTTCGACGCCGGCGACCACGTCGAGGGCGCTGCGGAAGGCGGTGTCGGCCGCGGCGGAGGCGGCGGTGTGGGGCTGCTGGGCCATGGCGGTCTCCTGGTGGGGATGCGGGGGCCCAGGCGCTCGGCAAGTTCACGTGAGGATTCACGGGGCCGCTTCCCGATGGTTGATTCCATCCCTACGCGCCAGTTGCGGCCCACCGGGATCGTACCAACACCGGAGGGACTGTGGCGGAGGTCTCAGAATGCGGAACGGGCAGTCCGCTATGTGCCGCTATGTCCGTTCTTTTGCAACGCCGGTGTTTCGGCGAAATGAAGCCGCCACATATCCCGAAACAGTTCCGCAGGAATGAGCCGAACGACCGTCGAAGGTGATTTGCGGAACCTCGGACGCATCCGATCCAATGGCGCTCGAACGGCCGCCGGGAAAACCCCGCGACGCCGTACCGGAAATGCACACCAGCGCACCCTCACCCATGGGGCGGCGGAGAATTCGGGGGTTACGCCTCATGGCAGCGGTCGACACCGTCCCAGGCACCACGGCCGGGCCCGCGCCCGCCGCCGACCCCGGCCTGCTCCGCCGGATCCTGCGGGACCGGGTCGGCGGCGCCGCCCTGGCGGTGGTGGTGCTGTTCCTGCTGCTCGCCCTCGGCGCCCCGCTGGTCGCCGCGCTGTACGGGAAGAACCCGGTCGACCACTACGGCCAGAACGTCCCGGGCCTGCTCAGCGACAGCGGACTGCCGATGCTGCCGAACGGCGGGATCTCCGGCGACTTCTGGTTCGGCCTGGAGCCCGGCCTCGGCCGGGACGTCTTCACCCAGCTGCTGTACGGCATCCGCACCTCGCTGCTGATCGCCTTCGCGGCCGCCGCGGTGACCACCACCCTGGGCGTGCTGGCCGGCGTCGCGGTCGGCTACCTGGGCGGGATCACGGACCGGCTGTTCGGATTCCTCGCGAATGTGCTGCTGGCCTTTCCCACGCTGCTCCTGCTGCTCGCGCTCAGCCCGGTGATCCAGTCCCGTTTGGTCGACCCGGGCACCGCGGAACCGGAGTGGATGCAGTTCCTGGTGCTGATCCTGGTTTTCTCGGCGTTCGGCTGGATTCCGCTCGCGCTTTCCCTGCGGGCCACCGTCCGCTCACTCCGGGAAAGGGATTTCGTGCAGTCCGCACGGGCCCAGGGCGCCGGCCGGTTCCATGTCGTCGTCCACGAACTTCTTCCGAATGTGCGCTCGCAGCTGCTGGTGCACGCCACCATGGCGGTGCCGACCTTCGTGGCCTCCGAGGCCGCGCTGTCCTTCCTCGGCGTCGGCATCACCGAGCCGGTCCCGGACTGGGGACGGATGATCGCGCGCGGCTCCGAGGTCTTCCAGGCCGACCCCACCTACATGGTGTTCCCCGGCGTGGCGCTGCTGCTGTTCGTCATCGCCTTCAACCTGCTCGGCGACGCCGTCCGGGACGCGCTGGACCCGCGCGCCCGCACTGCCCGCTGACCCCCTCGCCTCCTCCCATCCATCAACCCGAGCCCGCCCCGGCACGATCCGCCGGGGCAAGGAGAGATTCGCCATGCGCTGGACCAGACCGTCCCTCGCCGTCATCGCCACCGCCCTGCTGGCGACCTCCTGCTCGGCCGGCGCGGGCAGCACCACCGGCTCCGGCGGCGGCGCCGCCAAGGAGACCTCCCCGCTGACCGCCGTGCTCGGCAGCGAGCAGGAGAGCGCCGGCCCGGCCCCGGCCGTCCCGGGCGCCCGCGCGGGCGGCACGGTGAACGTGTACAACAGCGTGGAGTTCCGCCACCTCGACCCGCAGAAGGTCTACGCGGGCGCCGCCTACAACGCCTCGCTGCTCTGGGGCCGCCAGCTGACCCAGTACCAGGTCGTGGACGGCAAGGCCAAGCTGGTCGGCGACCTGGCCACCGACACCGGCACCCCGGCCGACGGCGGCCGCACCTGGACGTACCGCCTCAAGCCGGGCGTCGCCTGGGAGGACGGGCAGCCGATCACCGCCCAGGACGTCAAGTACGGCATCGAGCGCACCTTCGGCAAGGGCTACGAGGTCGGCCCGCCGTACTGGCCGCAGTGGCTCACCGGCGAGGCCGGCTACGAGGCGGCGCGCACCAAGTACGCGGGCCCGCAGGCCGGCGACCTGGACGCGATCGAGACGCCGGACGAGCGCACGATCGTCTTCCACTTCCCGCAGCCGCAGGCCGACGTCCCGTACATGGCCGCGCAGTCCTCCTCCTCCCCGGTGCGCCGGGACAAGGACACCGGGACGGACTACGACCGACTGCCGTTCGCTACCGGGCCGTACCGGATCGTCGAGCACGTCCAGAACACCCGCATGGTGCTGGAGCGCAACCCGGCCTGGAAGCCCGAGACGGACCCGATCCGCAGCCAGTACCCGGAGAAGTTCGTCTTCACGTACGGCAAGGAGGCGCTCAACCTCAACCAGGAGATCCTTTCCGGACGGGACGGCGGCGCCAACGCCACCACCGCCTCCGACACCCTCTCCGCCGAGCTGTACCAGACCACCGACACCGACCCGAAGGCCAAGGAACTGGTGGTCTCCGGACGGCAGGGCGCCTTCGTCACCCAGCTGATGATCAACAACGAGCGGGTGCCCGACGTCGAGGTCCGCAAGGCGCTGCACCTGGCCTACCCGCGCCAGCAGGCCCGCCAGGTCCAGGGCGGCGCCCGGACCGGCGAGCTGGCCACCACGCTGAGCTCCCCCGCGCTGATCGACTACCAGAAGTACGACCTCTACCCGGCCAGGCCCGAGGGCGACCCGGAGGCTGCCAGGGCCGCACTCGCCAAGGCCAAGCAGGCGCCCGGGAGCCTGACCTACGCGTACCGGAACACCCCGACCGGGCAGCGCGTCGCGCAGGTGCTGGTCGATGGCTTCGGCAAGGCCGGGATCACCGTCGTGCCCAAGCCGGTCGACCCCAAGGCCTTCCTGGACGAGGTGCACCGCACCGACTCCCCGTACGACCTGTTCGAGGAGACCAGCTCGGTCGACTGGCCGACCCCGTCCACCCTCGTCCCGTTCTCCTTCGACGGCCGGGCCGGCAGCGACATCAACTCCGCGCGCTACCGCAACCCGGAGGTCGACAAGGAGATCGACCGGATCAACCAGATCGGCGAACCCCGCGCCAAGGCCAAGGAGCTGTACGCGCTGGAGCAGACCGTGATGAAGGACCTGCCGGTGCTGCCGTTCGCCTACCCGACGGTCAACCAGCTGCGCGGCAGCAACGTCGGCGGGGCGTTCGTCCACCCGATCTACGGGACCGTCTCGCTGGCCTGGCTGTACCTGAAGTCCTGAGTGCCGGGGCCCGCTCCCGTTCCCCGGGTTCCCCGGTTCCACGGCGGAACGGGGGCGGGCCCCTTCCCCCTCCCTCTCACCCGCTCCCTCTCGCCCGCTTCCCGCTCAGCTGCTCGCCCTTCGCGCGCCTCCCCCGTCACGTCGACCCCGGATCGGCCATGCTCTCCTTCGTCCTGCGGCGGACCGCCCAGGCCCTCGCGGTCCTGGTCGCGGTCTCCGCCGCCGCCTTCGCCCTCTTCTACGCCGCGCCCGCCGACCCGGCCCGCGCCGCCTGCGGCCCGCGCTGCGACAGCGGGCAGGTCGCGGCGGTGCGCCAGAGCATGGGCCTGGACCAGCCGCTGCTCACCCAGTACACCGACTACCTGGTCGGAGTGGTCGCCGGGCGGGACATCGGCGACGTGGACGGCTCGACCATCCACTGCGACGCCCCCTGCCTCGGCTACTCCTACCGGCTGCACCAGCCCGTCACCGAGGCACTGGCCGACCACCTGCCCGTCACCCTCTCGCTGACCGCCGGGGCGCTCGCCGTCCTGCTGGTGTTCGGCCTCGGCACCGGGTTCGTCTCCGCGCTGCGGCACGGGCGGCGGACCGACCGGCTGCTCTCCGGCTTCACCCTGGTCGGCGCGAGCGTGCAGATCTACTTCCTCGGGTACGTCGCGCAGTGGCTGCTGGTGTACTCCACCGGGCTGCTGCCGCTGCCCTCCTACACCCCGCCGGCCGAGGACCCGGCCGCCTGGGCGGGCGGGATGCTGCTCCCCTGGTTCGTCCTCGGCTTCGTCAACTCGGCCGTGTTCGCCCGGCTTTCGCGCTCGCAGCTGCTGGAGACGATGAACGAGGAGTACGTCCGCACGGCCCGCGGCAAGGGTCTGGGACGGCTGCGCGCCCACCTGAAGTACACCTCTCGCGGCGCCGCCGGCCCGCTGGTGCAGCTGATCGGGCTGGAGGCCGGGGTGCTGCTCGGCGGAGCCGTGATCACCGAGACGGTGTTCGGGCTGAACGGGGTCGGACGGTTCGCCGCGGAGGCCGTCGCCGGGCAGGACCTGCCCGCCGTGGTCGGCGCGGTGCTGCTGGCCGCCTGCTTCATGGTGCTGTTCGTCGCGCTGGCCGACCTCGCGGTCGCCTGGCTCGATCCGCGTGTGCGGCTGAGCTGATGAGGAGTCCTTCGATGAAATCCACTGTTCCCGGGGACGGCGTGCGGCGCGAAGGGGCGAAGGGCACCGCGGCGGGGAGCGACGAGCCGGTGCTGAGCGTCCGCGACCTGACCGTCGCCTTCGCCGACCCGCGCGGCGGCGCACCCGTGACCGCCGTCCGGAACCTCTCCTTCGACCTCGCGCCGGGTGAAGTCCTGGGCCTGGTCGGCGAGTCGGGCTCCGGCAAGTCGACCGTCGGGCTCGCCGTCCTCGGTCTGCACGACCCTCGCACCACCACCGTCACCGGCTCGATCCGGCTGGACGGACAGGAGGTCGTCGGTGCCGAGGAGTCCGCGCTGCGCCGGGTGCGGGGCGGACGGGCCGCGCTGGTCTTCCAGGACGCGCTCACCTCGCTCAGCCCCTTCCACGGCGTGGGCGCCCAGCTCGCCGAGATGTACCGGCTGCACCACCCGGGCACGGGCCGCGCCGAGGCGGGCCGGCGGGCCGCCGAGATGCTCGACCGGGTCGGCATCCCGGCGGCCCGGAGCCGCGACTACCCGCACCAGTTCTCCGGCGGCATGCGCCAGCGGGTGATGATCGCGATGGCGCTGATGAACGACCCCCGGCTGATCATCGCGGACGAGCCGACCACCGCCCTGGACGCCCGCGTGCAGCGGCAGGTCCTCGACCTGCTCGGCGAGTTGCAGCGCGAGCACGGGACGGCGGTGCTGCTGGTCAGCCACGACCTGGGCGTGGTCGCCGGGACCACGGACCGCACGCTGGTCATGCGCGGCGGGGCCGGGATCGAGTCCGCGCCGACCGCCGAACTGCTGGCCGCGCCGCGCGAGCCGTACACCCGGGCCCTGGTGGGCGCGGCGCTCCGGCTGGACTCGGTGCCGGGCACCGCCCTTCCGACGGTCGACGAGCCGACACCCTCGCGGACGTTCCGGCCGCGGACCGTCGGGCGTCCCGAGCGCTGGCTGGTCGAGGTGGACGACCTGTCCGTGCACTTCCCGGGGCGCCGGCGCTTCCCCCGCCTGCGGGCCGAACCGGTCCGGGCGGTCGAGGGCGTCGGCCTGCGGATCGCCCCCGGCGAGACACTCGGGCTGGTCGGCGAGTCCGGCTCCGGGAAGTCCACCACCTCGCGGGTCCTGGCCGGGCTGCAACGACCCACCGGCGGAAGGGTGCTGTACGACGGCCAGGACGTCACCCGGCCCGACCGGGAGCTCCGGAAGCGGCTCAGCCGCGAGATCCAGCTGGTCTTCCAGGACCCGTACGCCTCGCTCAACCCGCGCCGGACGATCGGCCGGACCCTGGACACCCCGCTGCGCCTGCACACCTCGCTGGGCCCGGCCGAACGTCGGGAGCGCTCCGTCGAACTGCTGGAGCAGGTCGGGCTGGAGGCCGGGCACCTGGACCGCTACCCGCACGAGTTCTCCGGCGGGCAGCGCCAGCGGATCGGCATCGCCCGGGCGCTGGCCCCGCAGCCGCGGCTGATCATCGCCGACGAGCCGGTCTCCGCGCTCGACGTGTCGGTGCAGGCCCAGGTGCTCAACCTGCTGATGGAGCTGCGCGAACGGCTCGGCGTGGCGTTCCTGTTCGTCTCCCACGACCTCGCGGTGGTGCGGCACTTCTGCGACCGGGTGGCGGTGATGCACGGGGGCCGGCTGGTCGAGTCCACCGACCGGGACCAGCTCTTCGAGGCGCCGCACACCGCGTACACGAGGGAGTTGCTGGCGGCGGTGCACTGAGACGCTCCGGGCCGTCCGGCGAGTGGCCCGGCGGACGGCCCGGCCAGCGGCCCGGCGGACGGCTCGGCGAGTGGTGTGGGAGTGAACGGGCAGGTCGTTCGCCGTTCGTTCGGCTGCGCCGGTCCGGCTCAAGACGCTAGCGTGCAGGCGATGTGACGTAGGAGACCGAGCAAGGAATCACCAACCGAGGAGGCACATTTGTCGGACGACCTGCTCATCGCAAAGATCAACCACGGCTTCGATCACCTCGACGCCGACGGCGACGGCCTGCTCACCGAGCGGGACCACGTCCTGATGGGCCTCTCGGTGGCCCGCTCGCTCGGCCATCAGGAGGGTTCCGAGGCCGAGGCCGTGATAGTCCGCGCCTACCTGACGACCTGGCACGACCTGCACCTCGCCCGGCTGCCCGCCGGCACCGAGGCGATCACCCGTCAGCAGTTCGTCACCTCGACCGGCTCGCTCGCCGACGACCCCGAGGCCGCGCGCGAGATCCTCGGCGCGCTCGCCGAGGCCTTCCTCGCCGTCGCCGACGCCGACCGCAGCGGGACGGTGGACGCCGGTGAGTTCTTCGTCTTCCAGCGCGGCCACTTCGCCGGCCTCTCCCGCGACGACGCCGACGAGGCCTTCCGCCACCTCGACACCGACGGCGACGGCGTGCTCTCCGCCGCCGAGTTCACCACCGCGATCATCGAGTTCTGGACCAGCCGCGACCCGGACGCGCCCGGCAACTGGTGGACGGGCAAGCCGCCGTACGCCTTCTGAGCCGTACGGCGGACGGCCCTCCCCCGTGAGCCGGAAGCGCGGGGGCGGGCCGCCGTTGACGTCGTGGCCGCCGTGGCCGTCCTGACTGCTGTGGATGCCGTGGACGCCGTGGCCGTCCTGACTGCTGTGGATGCCGTGACCGCCGTGGCCGTCGTCCGGGGCGGTGGTGGCGGGCCGGGCTCACCTCCGAGCGGACGGCTCCTTCGCCGGACGGGCCGGCCTCCCGGCGCGCGACGAGCCGCCCGAACGCCGGCTGACGCTCACCACCAGGCAGACGCCCGCCACCACGATCGCGCCGCCCGCGAGGGTCGGGCCGGTCAGCGGTTCGGCGAGGATCAGCCAGCCCAGCAGCACCGCGACCACCGGGTTCACGTAGGCGTAGGTGGCGACCAGGGTCAGCGGGGCCGACCGCAGCAGCCAGGCGTACGCGGTGAAGGCGAGCAGCGAGCCGAACATCACCAGGTAGGCGAGGGCCAGCCAGGACCGCCCGGAGATCGTTGCGAGGTCCAGCCCGTGCTGCTCTCCCCGGCCCAGTCCGATCACCAGGTCGCCGACTCCGCCGACCAGCATCTGGTAGGCACTCGCGGCCAGCACGTTGTCGGGCATCGGGATCTTCTTGGTCGCGAAGGAGCCGGTCGCCCAGAGCAGGGTGGCAGCGATGATCATGATCACGCCGGTCGGCTCGATCGACCCGCCGATCGCGGGCGCCGACAGGACGCCGAGGCCGACCAGTCCGAGCAGCACCCCGGCCAGCTCGGCGGGCCTCGGGCGCTCGCCGCCGACCGCCGTGAGCACCACCATCCACAGCGGGACCGCGGCCACCAGCAGGGCGGCCAGCCCGGAGGGGACGGAGGTCTCGCCCAGGACCACCAGTCCGTTGCCGCCGGTCAGCAGCAACAGGCCGACCAGGGCGGAGGAGGCCAGCTGCCGCTTGGTCACCTTCAGACCGGCCGGGCCCTGGCGCACCAAGAGGTAGCCGGTCAGCAGCAGGCCGGCGACGAGGAAGCGGGCGGCGGCGGAGAGGAAGGAGGGCATCGTCTCCACGGCGACCCGGATCGCGAGGTACGTCGACCCCCAGACGATGTAGACCACGAGGAGGGCCAGCCAGACCGCGCCGCCGAGGCGGGGGCCGCGGGCGGGGGCCGCCTCGGCCCTGACGGCGGCGTCGGCGGGGACGGGGCTGTCGGCGCGGACGGGGCTGTCGGCGCGGGCGGGGGCGTCGGGGCGGACGGGGGCGTCGGCGGGCGCGGGAACGTCGGGAGCCACGCCGGGGGTCGGGCCGGGATCCGCGGCCGGTTGGGAGGGTGAAGCGGGCGATGTCATGGGTGTCCCCCTTGGACGGTGCTGGCCGAACATCCGACATGACAGCGCATGGACGGCCCGGTGCGCCAGTCCGTATCGGAACCCGGACCGCGGGACGTACGGTGGGCGCTCCCCGACGAGGAGGTCGAACCCGTGCCCGCACCCGAGGAGGCCCTGCCGTTCTTCGTGTACGGCACCCTGCGCAGCGGCGGCCGCAATCACGCCGCCCACCTGGCCGGACGCTGCGCCGAGATCCGGCCGGCGGTCCTGGAGGGCGCCGCGCTGCACGAGGGCCCCGGCTTCCCGTACGCGGTGCCGGATCCGGCGCCCGGGCGCCGGATCCTGGGTGAGCTCGTCACCGTACGCCCGGGCGCGTACGCCGGAGCCCTGGACGCCCTGGACCGGCTGGAGGACTGCCGGGCGGACGGGACCGGGCTGTACGTGCGGCGGCGGATGGCGGTGCGGACGGCGGCGGGCGAGCTGCGGGAGGCCTGGGTCTACCTCGCCGGGCCGAGGGCCGAGGCACGGCTGCGGGAGCGGCCGGCGCTGATCGAATCGGGGGACTGGGGAGCGGCCGGGGGAGGAGTGGGATGACGGGTGGCGGATGACAACCGCCAGGTAGGCTGCCCCGGCCAATGAGATTTCCCGCTCATCGGCCCATCGAACGACGAGGAGCCACCCGGTGCCCGAGCTGCCACCCCCGATCACCGTCGTCGGGATCGGGGCCGACGGCTGGCCCGGCCTCGCCGCCGGCTCCCGGGCCGCGCTGCGGGAGGCCGAGACCGTCGTCGGCGGCCCCCGCCAGCTGGATCTGCTCCCCCACGACGAGGTCACCGCCGAGCGCGTCCCCTGGCCGTCCCCGCTGCGCCCCGCCGTCCCCGGACTGCTCGCCGCCCACGCCGGCCGCCGCATCGCCGTCCTGGCCAGCGGCGATCCGATGTTCTACGGCATCGGCCGCACCCTCGCCGAGACCGTCGGCGCCGAGCGCCTGCGCGTCCTGCCGCACCCCTCCTCCGTCTCCTACGCCTGCGCCCGGCTCGGCTGGCCGCTGGAGGCCACCGAGGTGGTCAGCCTGGTCGGCCGGCCGCTGGACGCCCTCTCCCTCGCCCTCCACCCCGGCCGCCGCCTGCTGGTGCTCAGCGCCGACGCCGCCACCCCGGCCGCCGTGGCCGAGCTGCTCACCGCCCGCGGCTTCGGCGGCGCCCGCCTGCGGGTGCTCGAACAGCTCGGCGCCCCCGCCGAACGCCACCTCGACGGCCCCGCCGACGGCTGGCCGCACCCGCCCGGCGACCCGCTGAACGTCATCGCCGTCGACCTCGGCGACGGCCCCCGCGCCTCCCTCGTCCCCGGCCTGCCCGACGCCGCGTACGAGAGCGACGGCCAGCTCACCAAGCGCCACGTCCGCGCCGCAACCCTCGCCACGCTGGCCCCCTCCCCCGGCGAGCTGCTCTGGGACGTCGGCGGCGGCTCCGGCTCGATCGCCGTCGAGTGGCTGCGCGCCCACCGCGACTGCCGGGCCGTCAGCATCGAGCGCGACCCGGCGCGGGCCGAGCGGATCGTCCGCAACGCCGCCGCACTCGGGGTGCCCCGGCTCCGCGTGGTGACCGGCCCCGCCCCCGCCGCTCTCGCCGAACTCCCCACCCCCGACGCCGTGTTCATCGGCGGCGGCCTCACCGCGCCCGGCCTGCTGGACGCCTGCTGGGCCGCGCTGCGCCCGGGCGGCCGGATCGTCGCCAACACCGTGACGCTGGAGTCCGAGGCGCTGCTCACCGAGTGGTACCGGCGCCACGGCGGGGAGCTCGTCAAACTCGCCGTCGCCCACGCCGTCCCGGTGGGCGGCTTCACCGGGTGGCGCCAGGCCATGCCGGTCACCCAGTGGTCCGCAGTCAAGCCCGAAACCCCTCAGGAGAACGCCTCGTGACCGTCCACTTCATCGGAGCCGGCCCGGGCGCCGCCGATCTGATCACCCTGCGCGGCCAGCGCATCCTGGCCCGCGCCGAGGTCTGCCTGTACGCGGGCAGCCTCGTCCCGCGCGAGCTGCTGGACGAGTGCCCGCCCGGCGCCCGCCTGATCGACACCGCCCAGCTCAACCTGGACCAGATCACCGCCGAGCTGGTCGCCGCCCACCGGGCCGGCCAGGACGTGGCCCGGCTGCACTCCGGCGACCCGTCCGTCTTCTCCGCCGTCGCCGAGCAGATGCGCCGCCTGGACGCGGCCGGCGTGCCGTACGAGGTGGTCCCCGGTGTGCCCGCCTTCGCCGCCGCCGCGGCCGCGCTGAAGCGGGAGCTGACCGTCCCGACCGTCGGCCAGACCGTCATCCTCACCCGGATCGCCAAGCGCGCCACCCCGATGCCCGAGGGCGAGGACCTCGCCACCCTCGGCCGCAGCGGCGCCCTGCTGGTGCTGCACCTGGCCGCCGGCTACGTGGACGACGTGGTCGAGCAGCTGCTCCCCCACTACGGCGCGGACTGCCCGGCCGCCGTGGTCGCGATGGCCAGCCGCCCCGACGAGCTGGTGCTGCGCGGCACCGTCGGCGACATCGCCGAGCAGGTCAAGGCGGCGGGCGTGGTCCGCACCGCCGTCATCCTCGTCGGCCGCACGCTGGCCGCCGAGCAGTTCCGCGACAGCCACCTCTACTCGGCGGACCGCGAGCGCCCGCACGAGCCCTGCGGGGCGTGATGCGGCACGTCCTGATCCTCGGCGGCACCACCGAAGGGCGGGCGCTGGCCGCCGAGCTCGCCCCGACCGCGCACCGGGTCACCAGCTCGCTGGCCGGCCGGGTCGCCCAGCCGCGGCTGCCCGCCGGGGAGGTGCGGATCGGCGGCTTCGGCGGACCGGAGGGTCTGGCCGACTGGCTGCGCACCGAGCAGGTGGACGCGGTGGTGGACGCCACCCACCCGTTCGCCGCCGGCATCTCCCGGAACGCCGCCCTCGCGGCCGCCGCCACCGCGGTCCCGCTGCTGGTGCTGCGCCGCCCCGGCTTCACCCGCGTCGACGGCGACCGCTGGCTCCCCGTCCCCTCCCTCGCCGCGGCGGCCGACCTGCTGCCCCGGCGCGGGGAACGGGTCTTCCTCACCGTCGGACGACAGGGCGTCGGCGCCTTCGCCCACCTGGACGGGGTCCACTTCCTCGCCCGCTCGGTGGACCCGCCCGAGCCCCCGGTACCGCCCTCGTTCGAAGTCCTGCTGGACCGGGGGCCGTTCACGATCCACGGCGAAGAGGCACTGCTGCGCGAACACGACATCGACGTCCTGGTCACCAAGGACAGCGGCGGCGCCGCGACCGCCCCCAAGCTGGCCGCCGCGCGCGGACTCGGCCTGCCCGTCATCATCGTGGAACGCCCGCCGGTCACGGAAGGCGTCCCGGTCGCACCGGACGTCCCCGGCGCACTGCGCTGGCTGGAGCACCTGGGCTAGCCGGCCCGGGCGCTGGACGGCCCGGGCACCAGCCGGCCCGGGCGCTGCGGCTGCTCACCGTCGCGCTGGTACCCGCTCGCCGTCGTGCTGGTGCCCGTTCGCCGTCGCGCTGGTACCCGCTCGCCGTCGTGCTGGTGCCCGCTCGCCCGGTCGTCCCGCGGAAATTGCGGGGCGGCCCCGGCGGACGTCGGGAAGGATGGCCCGATGACCGATGATCAGCGCACGCAGACTCCCCGCACCGCCGACGAACGCGCCACTCTGGCGGGCTTCCTGGACTACCAGCGCGACACCCTCGCGATGAAGTGCGCGGGCCTCACCGCGGAGCAGCTCCGCGCCCGGGTGCTGGAACCGTCCGGGCTCTCCCTGCTCGGGCTGGTCCGCCACCTCGCCGAGGTGGAGCGCGGCTGGTTCCGCAACGTCCTCAACGACGAGGGCCTGCCGGGATTCTGGAAGCACCCGGACGGGTCCTTCGCCGAGTTCGACGCCGACACCGCCGACCCCGACGAGGCCTTCGCGATCTGGCGCCGGGAGTGCGACCGCGCCCGGGAACTCGTTTCCGCCGCCGAGTCGTTGGACGTCCTGGGCCACTACGGCGACGAGGTCTTCTCGCTCCGCTGGATCCTCACCCACATGATCGAGGAGTACGCCCGCCACAACGGCCACGCCGATCTGCTCCGCGAGCACCTCGACGGCACCACCGGCGAGTAGCACCGGACGCGGCGCCGGACGCGGCCGGACGACGAGGGAGCGAGCAGAGCGTGCGGACCCGTCAGAAGGAACGCGACACCCCCGGGCCGTCCGAGCCCTGGAACGAGATCGTCCCCGGGCTCTGGATGGGCGGGCACTACTTCACCCGGCCCGGCAGCGAGCTGGAACTCGCGATCGTACGGGCCGAGTTCGACCTGGTGGTCAGCCTGTTCACCCGTTCCGGGCACGGTCCGGCACCGGGAGTGGAGCACGTCGTCCGGGAGGTGCCCGACGCCCCGCTCTCCCCCGGTCAGCTGCTCGCCGTCCAGGAGGCGGCCGGGCTCACCGAGTCGGCCGTCCGCCGGGGCCGGCGGACGCTGGTGCGCTGCCACTCGGGGTACAACCGCTCGGGCCTGGTGGTGGCGCAGGCGCTCATCGGCCTCGGCCACGAGAGCGGCGAGGCGGTCCGGCTGGTCCGGGAACGGCGCTCGCCCTGGGCCCTGAACAACCCGGTGTTCGTGGACTACCTGGACACCGGACTGGAGGTCGCCGTGCTGCTGACCGGCCTCAACGGGTGAGGCCGGTCAGCGGCATGACGTTCCGTCAGAATTCTCAGATGTCGCGGAAGGTCTCGATCTGGGCGCCGATGGAGTTGAGGCGCTCGGCGAGGTCCTCGTAGCCGCGGTTGATGACGTAGACGTTGCGCAGCACCGAGGTGCCCTTGGCGGCGAGCATGGCGAGCAGGATGACCACGGCGGGGCGCAGGGCCGGCGGGCACATCATCTCGGCGGCGCGCCACCGGGTCGGCCCCTGGACCAGCACCCGGTGCGGGTCGAGGAGCTTGACGTCGGCGCCGAGGCGGGTCAGCTCGGTCAGGTAGATCGCGCGGTTGTCGTACACCCAGTCGTGGATCATCGTGGTGCCGTGCGCGGCCGCGGCGATGGCGGCGAAGAACGGCACGTTGTCGATGTTGATGCCGGGGAACGGCATCGGGTGGATGGTGTCGATCGGCGCGGTCAGCTTGGACGGGCGCACGGTGAGGTCGACCAGCCGGGTGTGACCGTTGTGGGCCCGGTACTCGGGGGTGCGGTCGTAGTCGAGACCCATGCCCTCCAGCACGGCGAGCTCGATCTCCAGGAACTCGATCGGCACCCGGCGGACGGTCAGCTCGGAGGAGGTGACGACGGCGGCGGCCAGCAGGCTCATCGCCTCCACCGGGTCCTCGGCCGGGGTGTAGTCGACGTCGCAGGTGATCTGCGGGACGCCGTGCACGGTGAGGGTGGTGGTGCCGATGCCCTCGATCCTCACGCCCAGCTTCTCCAGGAAGAAGCAGAGGTCCTGGACCATGTAGTTGGGCGAGGCGTTGCGGATGACGCTGACGCCGTCGTGCCGGGCGGCGGCCAGCAGGGCGTTCTCGGTGACCGTGTCCCCGCGCTCGGTCAGCACGATCGGGCGGTCCATCGGGGCACCCGGCTCGACCGAGGCGTGGTAGGCGCCGCCGGTGGTGGCGACCTCCAGGCCGAAGCGGCGCAGCGCGGTCAGGTGCGGCTGCACGGTGCGGGTGCCGAGGTCGCAGCCACCCGCGTACGGGATGGCGAAGTGCTGGGCGCGGTGCATCAGCGGGCCGAGGAACATCAGCACGCTGCGGGTGCGGCGGGCCGCCTCGACGTCCATCGCCGCGAGGTCCAGCTCGGCGGGCGGGGTGAGTTCGAGGTCGCGGCCCTCGTTGATCCAGCGGCTCTTGACGCCGATGCTGGTGAGCACCTCGAGGATGCGGTAGACCTCCTCGATCCGCGCGACGCTGCGGATCGTGGTGCGGCCGGTGGTCAGCAGCGAGGCGCAGAGGATCGCCACGCAGGCGTTCTTGCTGCTGCGGACGTCGATCGCACCGGAGAGCCGGGTGCCGCCGGCGACGCGCAGGTGCATCGGGCCGGAGTAGCCGAGGGAGACGATCTCGCTGTCGAGGGCTTCGCCGATGCGGGCGATCATCTCAAGGCTGACGTTCTGCTTGCCCTGTTCGATGCGGTTGACCGCGCTCTGGCTGGTTCCGAGGGCCTCTCCGAGCTGCGCCTGGGACCAGCCGCGGTGCTGGCGCGCGGTACGGATGAGGGTGCCGATACGGGTGAGGTAGTCGCCTGTCACTCGCCAGACGATATCTCATGGTTGAGATGGCGACAGAACTGGGGCCCGGCGTGGTACTCCATTTGTCCGTTTCTCGCCCCGTATGGACGTCAGTTCTTCACATCACCAGGTGAGGTTGTCACGCCGTCGTGACACTCGTGACAGTGTCACGGCCCGACGAGGCCACGGCCCCACGAGGCCACGCCCCGACGACCTCACGGGCAGGCCGCGCGACGGGCGGGCAGGGTCACGGCCCGAGCGGCTCCGCCCGGCCGACGACGGTGCCCGCGCGGTCGATGCAGATGACGTCCACCGCGACCGGCGAGCCCAGCAGCACGCCGAGCGCCGTCGCCCGGGCCGCCTCGGCGACCAGATCCCCGAGCGGCACCCCGGCCGCCCGGCACAACTGCACCGCTTCCAGTGCGGTGTTGGCGCCCGCGACCGCCCCGGCCAGCACCTCGTCGGCCCCGCCCCGACGGGCCAGTTCGGCCAAGTACCCCTTGTCCACCTGGGAGCGCGCCGAGTGGAGGTCGAGGTGGCCGGCCGCGAGCTTGGACAGCTTGGCGAAGCCGCCCGCGATGGTCAGCCGGGGCACCGGGTGGCGCTTGAGGTACTTGAGCACGGCGCCGGCGAAATCGCCCATGTCCAGCAGTGCGTCCTCCGGCAGCCCGTGCTCCGCCACCGCGACCTTCTCCGAGGTCGACCCGGTGCAGCCGGCCACGTGGGTGCGCCCCGCCGCCCGGGCCACGTCCACCCCGCGGCGGATCGAGTCGATCCAGGCCGAACACGAGTAGGGGACGACCACCCCGGTCGTGCCGAGGATGGACAGACCGCCGAGGATGCCGAGCCGGGGGTTCCAGGTGGAACGGGCGATCTCCTCGCCGTGGTCGACCGAGATCTCCACCACCACGTCCCCGCTGCCCCCGCGGGCGGCGGCCACCTCGGCTACCGCGTCCCGGATCATCTGCCGGGGCACCGGGTTGATGGCGGGCTCGCCGACCGGCAGCGGCAGGCCGGCCTTGGTGACCGTCCCCACCCCGGGACCGGCCCGGAACACCACCCCGGTGCCGGGCGCGCCGGGCCGTACGGTCGAGCGGATCAGTGCGCCATGGGTGACGTCGGGGTCGTCGCCCGCGTCCTTGACCACCCCGGCCATGGCGGCGATGCGCCGGTCGGGGCCGGGCGCACCGGGCCTGTCGGGCTTGTCGGGCGCACCGGCCGGCTCTCCGGCGACGGGGTTCGCGGCGGCAGCCGACTCCTCGGCCGTGGCCGGCTCTCCGGCGGCGGCCGACTCCTCGGCGACGGTCAGTTCCTCGGCAGCGGTCAGTTCCTCGGCGGCGAGGGCGAAGGCGGGCTGCTGACCCTTGGGCAGGGTGATGACCACCGGGTCCGGGAACTCGCCGGTGAGCAGCGCGGTGTACGCCGCCTTGGTGGCCGCGGTGGCGCAGGCCCCCGTCGTCCAGCCGGGCCGCAGGCCGCTGCTCTTCAGCTGGCCGGCCCGGCCTCCTGCTCCGGCTCCCGCCTCGGCTCCCGCTGCGGCCACCTGCGCCCCGTTTCCGACGGCGCCCGCGCCGTCCTGCTCCGCTCCGGCGGCCACACCGGCCGCCGCCGCCGATTTTCCCCCACCGGGCCGGGTGGGACCCGACCGGGGTGGCGGCACCCGCGTCCCGCGCGGTGCGGAGGAATCCCGAGCACGAGCCGCACGGGGCCGCTGCCCCGCGTTCCCGAAGAGTTCTCCGCACGGGCCTCGCCCACCGTGCCTACCAGTGAGTAATCTGGCGGTCCGCCAGAAGCGGGTTCATGACAGACGTGGGCCCGGCCGGGGTCGAAGCGCCCCGCCGGGCCATCAGCATGTGGGGGTTTTTGTGGCAGGGATGAGTCGGCGTACGTTCCTCACCGGTACGTCGGTGGCCGCTGCCTGGTCGGCCTTGTCGCTGGGCGGCGCGCAGTTCGCCTCGGCCGCGGCGCGCGACCGGGCGCTGGCGACGACGGCCGAGCGGGCGATCAGGATCACCGGGACCACGCTGGAGCAGGTGGCCACCCCGGTCGGCACCGGTGGCTACAAGCGGCTGACGGCCGGACCCGGCTGGCCGCTGATGGTGCGCGGCGACCTGGCGTCGGCGACCACCGGGCGGGACGACCGCCGGACCGGCCTCGCCAGCTTCGTCCAGTTCAGCGACCTGCACCTGGTGGACACCGAGTCCCCGGTGCGCTTCGAGTACCTGGCCAAGCTCAACGGCAGCGCCTACCGGCCGCAGGAGGCCCTGAACGCCCGCGGTGTCTCGGCCCTCGTCGAGCGGGTCAACTCGCTCGCCGGCGGCCCCTACACCGGGATGCCGTTCAGCATGGTGATGGCCACCGGCGACAACACCGACAACCACGAGCTCGCCGAACTCGACTGGTACCTCAAGGTCATGGGCGGCGGCCGGCTGGCCCAGAACACCGGTGACCCGAACCGCTACGAAGGAGTGCAGAACTCCGGCAACGCCGCCTACTGGAACCCCGAACTCTCCTACAGCGACGGCTACAAGGCGAAGGGCTTCCCGCAGATACCCGGCTTCCTGTCCGCCGCCGGCCGCCCCTTCGACGCGCCCGGCCTGCGCACGCCCTGGTACACCACGGTCGGCAACCACGACGACAGCATCGAGGGCTCGCTGCCGGACCTCGGGCTGCTGAACGACCTGTACGCCGGCCAGTACAAGCTGGAGGGCTGCGACGACGCCACGGCCGCCCAGCTGATGGACTCGCTGCGCCGCGACCCGGCGGGCGCCGTGCTGCTGCTCGCGAAGCTGATCGCCAGCGGTGACCTGGTGCGCAGGATCACCCCGGACGATCGCCGCCGGCCGTTCACGCTCAAGGAGTTCGCCAAGGCCCACCTGAACCCGGCGGTCACCGGCGCGGGCCCGTACGGGCACGGCTTCACCTCGGACATGGCCAACAGCGGCAAGCTCTACTACACCTTCCGCATCTCGGAGAAGGTGGTCGGCATCAGCCTGGACACCACCAACCAGGCCGGGTTCGCCGACGGTTCGCTGGGCACCGCGCAACTGCGCTGGCTGGAGCAGCAGTTGAAGGCGCACAGCGGACACTGGTACGACGCCGACGGGCGCAAGGTGACCGGTGGGAGCACGGACGAGCTGATCCTCGTCTTCAGCCACCACACCAGCGGCACGATGGGCAACCTGCTGCCGGACCCGCGCAACATCTTCGAGGGGCGGCACGACGGCAACGAGCTGGTGGCGCTGCTCCAGCGCTACCCGAACGTGGTCGCGTGGGTGAACGGGCACACCCACATGAACAAGATCACGCCGCACGGCCACGCGGTGCCGGAGCGGGCGTTCTGGGAGATCAACACCGCCTCGCACATCGACTACCCGCAGCACGGGCGGATCATCGAGATCGCGGACAACGGGGACGGCACGCTCTCGCTGTTCACCACGCTGATCGAGTCCTCCGCACCGTACGGGACGGACTTCGGCAGCACCTCGGACGCCAACCTCGCGGCGCTCTACCGCGAGCTGTCGTACAACGACCCGAACGGCCGGCCGACGGCACTGCTGGGCACGGACGGGGACCACAACACGGAGCTGCTGCTCACCAAGCCGACCCGGTAGCAGCGGCCGGGGTCCGGCGAACGGCCGCCAACGGGTGACGGCCGACAGTCGACGGATGGCGGATGACAGCTGACGGATGACAGCGAACAGATGATGAAATCTGTTCGCTGTCATCCGTCGCCCGTCACTCCTCCGGGTACCGCCGCGGCGTCCAGACGACCTCCACGCCGCCGCCCCGCTCGACCGCCCGGGTCTGCGAGGAGCCGATCAGCAGGACGGTCCGCATGTCGACCAGCGCCGGGTCCAGCTCGCCCAGCCGGACGATCCGCACCCGCTCGGTCGGGCCGCCGACGTCGCGGGCCATCACCACCGGGGTCTCCGGCGCCCGGTACTCCAGCAGCAGGTCCCGGGCGAGACCGACCTGGGTGGTCCGGGACTTCGAGCCCGGGTTGTACAGCGCGAGCACCAGGTCCGCCCCGGCGGCGGCGCGCAGCCGCTTCGCCACCACGTCCCAGGGCTTGAGCCGGTCCGAGAGCGAGATCGTCGCGTAGTCGTGCCCGAGCGGGGCGCCGACCCGGGAGGCGGCCGCATGGGCGGCGGTCATCCCCGGGAGCACCCGCACCGGGACGTCCCGGTACGCCTCCTCGCAGGCGACCTCCAGCACCGCGGTGGCCATCGCGAACACCCCCGGGTCGCCCGAGGAGACCACCGCGACGCGGTGGCCGCGCCGGGCGAGGTCCAGGGCGTACTCGGCGCGCTCCGACTCCACCTTGTTGTCCGAGCCGTGCCGCCGCTGCCCCGGCCGTTCCGGCACCCGGTCCAGGTAGGTGGTGTAGCCGACCAGGTCGGTGGCCTCGGACAGCGCGCCGCGCGCCTCGGCGGTCAGCCAGAGCGGTCCGGCCGGCCCGGTGCCGACCACGGTCACACTGCCGACGCCGTCCGACAGCCGGATCTCCGGCTCCAGCGGAGCGACCTTGCTCGGCAGCACCGCGACCGAGAAGTACGGCACCGTCCCGTCCTCGACCTCGGCGAGCGGCGCGACCCGCTCCCCCGCCATGAAGGCCCGCTCCACGTACTGCGCGTCCGCCAGCCGCCCGGCCCGCTCCAGGGCCCGGCGGACGGTCGGGAAGGTGCGCCCCAGCTTCATGATCACGGCAGAGTCGGCGGCCGCGATCCGCGCCGTCAGCTCCTCCTCGGGCAGCGTGCCGGGGATGACGGTGAGCGTCTCCTCGGCCTCGGTCAGCGGCTGTCCGAGCCGGGCGGCGGCCGCGCTGAGCGACGTCACGCCCGGCACCACCTCGGTCGGGTAGCGGTGCGCGAGCCGCTTGTGCATGTGCTGGTAGGAGCCGTAGAAGAGCGGGTCGCCCTCGGCGAGGACCACCACGTCGCGCCCGGCGTCCAGGTGGGCGGCCAGCCGGGCGGCGGCCTCCTCGTAGAAGTCGTCCAGCGCGCCGCGGTAGCCGCCCGGGTGGTCGGTGGTCTCGACGGTGAGCGGGTAGACCAGCTTCTCCTCGATCTGACCGCCCGCCAGATACCGCTCGGCGATCGAGCGCGCGATGGACCGCCCGTGCCGGGCGCTGTGGTAGGCCACCACGTCGGCCTTGCCGATGAGCTCGGCGGCCCGGACGGTCACCAGCGACGGGTCGCCCGGGCCGAGCCCGACGCCGTACAGCCGGCCCGTGGGGTTCTGATGCTCCGTCACTCTTCTTCGCTCGCAATCGCGTTGACGGCGGCGGCGGCCATCGCGCTGCCGCCGCGCCGGCCGCGCACCACCAGGTGCTCCAGGCCGGACGGGTGCTCGGCCAGGGCCTGCTTGGACTCGGCGGCGCCGATGAAGCCGACCGGAACGCCGATCACCGCGGCCGGTCGCGGTGCGCCCGCCTCGATCATCTCCAGCAGCCGGAACAGCGAGGTCGGCGCGTTGCCGACGGCGACCACCGCGCCCTTCAGCCGGGGCAGCCACAGCTCCATGGCCGCGGCGCTGCGGGTGTTGCCCATCTTCCGGGCGAGTTCGGGCACCGACGGGTCGGTGAGGGTGCAGATCACCTCGTTGTCGGCGGGCAGCCGCTTGCGGGTGACGCCGCTCGCGACCATGTTGACGTCGCAGAGGATGGGCGCACCGGCGTGCAGCGCGGCGCGCGCGGAGGCGACCACACCGGGCGAGTACACCAGGTCCTCGACCAGGTCGACCATCCCGCAGGCGTGGATCATCCGCACCGCGACCTGGGAGACGTCCGCCGGAAGGGCGGCCAGATCGGCCTCCGCGCGGATGGTGGCAAAGGACTGGCGGTAGATGGACGCGCCGTCCTTCTCGTACTCGATCACTTCGTGGTCCTCCTGGCCTCGGCGACCGCCTCGGCCATCTCCTCGTTCGTCACGTCGACGCCCGTCGCGTCCTTGACGTCCACCGCATCGGCAGCCGTCGCACCGGCTCCCGCGGCGTTCACCGTCACCCGGTAGCCGCGCCCTGTGGCGAGCACGTCCACCCAGCGCCCGGCCGGGTGGCCGCAGCGCCGTTCACAGCCCGACCAGTGGACGGGCAGCACACCTGCGGGCCCGGCACCGGCCCCCACCGCGAGACCCGTTCCCGCAGCGGCACCGGCGTCCAACGCGGCACCGCCTGCCGCAGCGGCGCCGGAGTCCAATGCCCGGGCCGCGTCCGAGCGGACGTCGGCCAGCGACTTGGCGCAGCCCGGCAGCCCGGTGCAGGCGGTGGCCCGCTCCCAGGCCGAGCCGGGCTCGGTGCGGAAGCCGGCCGCGGCGAGCGCCGGCAGCCGGTCGGCCGGAGCCCCGGGCAGCACCGCTCCGCGCCAGGGGGTCAGTCGCAGTTCGCCGGCCGAGGCGGCGACCAGCGCCCGCCACTGTCCGGCGCCCGCCCGGCCGAAGCGCAGTCCCACCGAGAGCCCGCCGGGCAGCGCGCCGACGGCGGGCGCGGCACCGGCGAAGGCGGGCAGCGGCACCGGGCCGGCCGGCAGCAGGTCGGGGACCTCGCGCAGGTGCCAGGCCTTGCGCCCGTTGGTCCGCAGCACCGCCAGGAAGGAGCGGGCCGCTTCCAGCACGGCCGTCACCTCCTGCCCGGCCTCGACCGGGTGTCCGCGGTCGGCGCGCCCGAGGCGCAGCAGCCGGGTGCCGTCCGGGCCTGCGATCAATGTCACATCGGCGTCGAGCGCGGCGACGTCGCCCCGCCCGTCGTCCAGCGCGAACAGGAACTTGCCGGAGAGCCCGGCCGCCCAGTCGCTCGCGCACAGTCGTGCGTCCAACTCCCGCACCCAGGCCTGTACATCGGCTCTGCCGGGGCCGCCCGCGGCGTCCAGTCCGGCCGCCGGCGAGGCGACGATGTTGCGGACCCGCTCGTGGGTGTCCGAGGGCAGCAGTCCGACGGCGCGCAGGCGGTCGGCGAGCTCGGCCGCGCAGTGCGGGGCCAGGCCGCGCAGCTGGACGTTGCCGCGCGAGGTGGTCTCCAGCTCACCGTCGCCGAGGGCCTCGGCCGCCTCGGCCAGCGCGAGGGCCTGACGGTCCGTCAGCAGCCCGCCGGGCAGGCGGATCCGGGCGAGGGCGCCGTCGTCGGCCGTATGCAGACGAAGCGCTCCGGGGCAGGCGTCCGCACGCCCCCGGTCGGGCACCTCCCGGTCGGGTCCTGCGGCGCCCGGCGCGGTGG
Source organism: Kitasatospora sp. NPDC127116 (assembly GCF_042677365.1). Classification (NCBI taxonomy): domain Bacteria; kingdom Bacillati; phylum Actinomycetota; class Actinomycetes; order Kitasatosporales; family Streptomycetaceae; genus Kitasatospora; species Kitasatospora sp. NPDC127116. The sequence continues at coordinate 33,574 of NZ_JBHXTL010000007.1, read as the reverse complement.
CGTCGGGTGTCGGTGGCATGGCGGCGAGCATACAGATGATCCGATCGCTTGCCTCCGTCCGCTGCATCACACCCGGGCCGCACCTCGGTCGCACGCCGACCACCTCATCGGCTTCACCACCGGCCTCGCCTCCCGCTTCGGCCCCGCTACGCCCCCCGCCTCGGCCCCGCCTCGTCGCGCTTCGGCCCCGCTTCGGCCCCGCTTCGGCCCCGCTTCACCCCCGCCTCGTCGTCGCCTCGCATGCCCGAACGTCCGAAAGCTCACTCTCCCCCAGGTCAGCCGTACCCCGTACGATGCTGACGGGCGGTCCCAGCGGGCCGCCCACACGCCAGCGACGGCGCAGGGGAGGAAACCGGTGCGAACCCGGTGCGGTCCCGCCACTGTGACCGCGGTTCACCGGTAGACCGGTCGGCCGCGGGAGCCAGGAACTCCTGCCGTCCTCCACCGGCCCGGGGCGCGGACCCCGAGGAAGGCAGACATGTTCCAGCGCTGTCGCATGCCCGCGCCCGCGTCCCCGGCCGCCATCACGGCCGTTCCGGCCGCCGCCACGACCACCCCGGTCGACCGCGCGGCCGCTCCGGCCACCGCTGCGGCCGACCCGGCCCAGATCCCGGCCGCCCTGGCCACCGACGAGGCCGGGAGGGCCTTCATATGATCCTGCTGCTGTCGACGTCCGACACCGACCTGCTCAGCGCCCGCGCTTCCGAGGGCCCGGTGCGCTACCGGCTCGGCAACCCGGCCCGACTCACCCCCGAGGACCTGCCCGCGCTGCTGGAGGGCACCGAGCTCGTCGTGGTCCGCCTGCTCGGCGGGCGCCGCGCCTGGCAGGAGGGCCTGGACACGCTGCTGGCCGGCCCCCGCCCGGTCATCGTCCTGACGGGTGAGCAGGCCCCCGACGCCCAGCTGATGGAGCTGTCCACCGTCCCGGCCGGCATCGCCGCCGAGGCGCACGCCTACCTGGCCCACGGCGGCGCGGCCAACCTCGCCGAGCTGGGCGCCTTCCTCTCCGACACCGTGCTGCTGACCGGCCACGGCTTCGCCCCGCCCGCCTCCGCCCCGGCCTGGGGCCCGCTGGAGCGCGAAGCCCGTACGACCGAGGGCCCGACCGTCGCGGTGCTCTACTACCGCGCCCACCACATGAGCGGCAACACCGCCTTCGTGGAGACGCTCTGCCGGGCCGTCGAGGACCAGGGAGCCCGGGCCAAGGCCTACTACTGCGCCTCGCTGCGCGGCGCCGAGCCGGAGCTGCTGGCCGCGCTCGGCGAGGCCGACGCGATCGTCACCACCGTGCTCGCCGCCGGCGGCACCCGCCCGGCCGACGCCCAGGCCGGCGGGGACGAGGAGGCCTGGGACGCGGGCGCGCTGGCCGCCCTCGACCGCCCGATCCTCCAGGCGCTCTGCCTCACCTGGTCGCGCGCCCAGTGGGAGGCCAGCGACGACGGCCTGTCCCCGCTGGACACCGCCACCCAGATCGCCGTGCCGGAGTTCGACGGCCGCCTGATCAGCGTCCCGTTCTCCTTCAAGGAGCTGGACGAGGACGGCCTCACCGTCTACGCCGCCGACCCGGAGCGCGCCGCCCGGGTCGCCGGCACCGCCGTCAAGCACGCCCGGCTTCGGCACGTTCCGGCCGCCGAGCGCCGCCTCGCCCTGGTGCTGTCCGCGTACCCGACCAAGCACGCCCGGGTCGGCAACGCCGTCGGCCTGGACACCCCGGCCAGTGCGGTGCGGCTGCTGGAGCGGCTGCGCGCGGAGGGCATGGACCTCGGGAACGACCTCCCCTCGTTCGACGACGGCGAGGGCGGCCACGAGGGCGACGCGCTGATCCACGCCCTGATCGCGGCCGGCGGCTACGACCAGGACTGGCTCACCGAGGACCAGCTGGCCCGCAACCCGGTGCGCATCCCCGCGGCCGACTACCGCCGCTGGTACGCCACCCTCCCGCAGGGCCTGCGCGAGCAGGTCGAGGAGCACTGGGGCCCGGCCCCCGGCGAGCTGTACGTCGACCGCTCGCAGAACCCGGACGGCGACATCGTGCTGGCCGCGATCCGCTCCGGGAACCTGCTCGTGCTGATCCAGCCGCCGCGCGGCTTCGGCGAGAACCCGGTCGCCATCTACCACGACCCCGACCTGCCGCCGAGCCACCACTACCTGGCCGCCTACCGCTGGATCGAGGCCGCCCAGGAGGACGGCGGCTTCGGCGCCCACGCGGTGATCCACCTCGGCAAGCACGGCAACCTGGAGTGGCTGCCCGGCAAGACCGCCGCGCTGTCCGCCGAGTGCGGCCCGGACGCCGTCCTCGGCGACCTGCCGCTGGTCTACCCCTTCCTGGTCAACGACCCGGGCGAGGGCACCCAGGCCAAGCGCCGCGCCCACGCCACGCTCGTCGACCACCTCGTCCCGCCGATGGCCCGCGCCGACTCCTACGGCGACATCGCGCGCCTGGAGCAGCTGCTGGACGAGCACTCCAACATCGCCGCGATGGACCCGGCCAAGCTGCCGGCGATCCGAGCCCAGATCTGGACCCTGATCCAGGCCGCCAAGCTCGACCACGACCTCGGCCTGGACGAGCGCCCCGAGGACGACGGCTTCGACGACTTCCTGCTGCACGTCGACGGCTGGCTCTGCGAGGTCAAGGACGCCCAGATCCGCGACGGTCTGCACGTCCTCGGCCAGGCTCCGGCCGGCACCGACCGGGTCAACATCGTGCTCGCCATCCTGCGCGCCCGGCAGATCTGGGGCGGCGTCAGCGCCCTGCCCGGTCTGCGCGAGGCGCTCGGCCTGGACGAGGCGGCGCTCACCCTCGGTGCCACCGACGCGGCCGAGGCCAAGGCGCGCGCCCTGGTCGAGGCCATGGAGGCGGAGGACTGGGCGCCCGAGGCGGTCGAGAAGGTCACCGCCGAGCTGCCGGAGACCGTCCAGGAGGCCGTCCGCCAGGTGCTGGACTTCGCCGCCACCCAGGTGGTGCCGCGGCTGTCCGCCACCACCGACGAGCTGGACGCCGTGCTGCACGCGCTCCAGGGCGGCTTCGTCCCGGCCGGCCCGTCCGGCTCGCCGCTGCGCGGCCTGGTCAACGTGCTGCCGACCGGCCGCAACTTCTACTCCGTCGACCCGAAGGCCGTCCCCAGCAAGCTCGCCTGGGAGACCGGCCAGGCCCTCGCCACCTCGCTGGTCGAGCGGTACACCGCCGACAACGACGGCGCCTACCCGCCCTCGGTCGGGCTCTCGCTCTGGGGCACCAGCGCGATGCGCACGGCCGGCGACGACATCGCCGAGGCCTTCGCCCTGCTCGGCGTGCGCCCGGTCTGGGACGACGCCTCGCGCCGGGTCACCGGCCTGGAGCCGATCCCGCTGGAGGAGCTGGGCCGTCCGCGCATCGACGTCACGCTGCGCATCTCCGGCTTCTTCCGGGACGCCTTCCCGCACGTCGTCGCCCTGCTGGACGACGCGGTGCGCCTGGCCGCCGCCCAGGAGGAGTCCCCCGAGTCGAACTACGTGCGCGCCCACGTCCAGGCCGACCTCGCCGTCCACGGCGACGAGCGCAAGGCCACCGTCCGGGTCTTCGGCTCCCGCCCGGGCACGTACGGGGCGGGCCTGCTGCAGCTGATCGACAGCCGGGACTGGCGCACCGACGCCGACCTGGCCGAGGTGTACACGGTCTGGGGCGGCTACGCGTACGGCCGCGGGCTGGACGGGCGCCCGGCGCGCGAGGAGATGGAGACCGCGTACAAGCGGATCACCGTCGCCGCGAAGAACACCGACACCCGCGAGCACGACATCGCCGACTCGGACGACTACTTCCAGTACCACGGCGGCATGGTGGCCACCGTGCGCGCCCTCACCGGCAAGGCGCCGACCGCCTACATCGGCGACTCGACCCGCCCGGAGACGGTCCGCACCCGCACCCTGACCGAGGAGGCCGCCCGCGTCTTCCGCGCCCGGGTGGTCAACCCGCGCTGGATCGAGGCGATGCGCCGCCACGGCTACAAGGGCGCCTTCGAGATGGCCGCGACGGTGGACTACCTGTTCGGCTACGACGCCACCACGGGCGTGGTCGCGGACTGGATGTACGAGAAGCTGACCCAGGAGTACGTCCTCGACCCGGTCAACCGGGAGTTCCTCGCGGGCGCCAACCCGTGGGCGCTGCACGGGATCAGCGAGCGGCTGCTGGAGGCGGCGAGCCGCGGGCTGTGGGAGCAGCCGGACCCGCAGCTGATCGAGCAGCTGCAGGCCGCGTTCCTGGAGACCGAGGGTGACCTGGAGGGCGGCGAGGACTGACGCCCCGCTGGGCGGAGGCCGCCGGTGTCAGGACCGGCGGCCTTCGCGTTCCCACCACTGCGCTTCGAGGCGGGCCCGCCAGCGGTCGGCCTCCTCGGCCCGGCCGGCGGCGATCAGGACGTCCAGGTAGGTGGCCTGGAAGGCGAGACCGACGTGGTCGTCGTCGACGCGTCGTTCCACCAGCTTCAGCGCGTCGTCGTACCTCTCGGCGGTCAGCAGAATCCGGACCAGGATCTGCGCGATGTACGCCCGGTCCGTCAACGGGCGCAGCTCCTGCTCCGCCTCGTCGAACTTCCCTTGGAGTGCCAGGGCCTGGGCAAGCCACTCCTTGACCTCGATGTCGTCGCTGCCCGACGACCGGGCGACCCGCTCGGCCTCGGCGAACCGGCCGGCCTTGACCAACGCCCTGGCACAGCCGGCCACGCAGAGGTTGTCGGTCGGGAATAGCTCGGCGCCCCGCCGGTAGTACGGCAGAGCCTCCTCGGGACGGTTCAGGTAGTCGAGATAGCCCGCCACGGACCAGGCGTACAGCCCGTTGCCGGGGTCGAGCCGAAGGGCGTTCAGCATGTGTCCGAGCGACGCCTCGACGTCCCCGAGGTGGTCCTCCAGGTAATCGGCGACCGCTTCGGCCGCGTCCGCCGACTCCATGTCCACGCCCCGGAGCACCTTCAGAACAGCTGTGATCCCGCTGTCATTCGACTTGGCCAGAGCGCGCAGGTACAACACCGTCAACGGGCTCCGAGGGTTTCCTTCGAATTCCTTCTTCAGGAATTTCGCAGCTTCTTGAGGATTTTCGGAGTCGAGCATCCTCTCGGCGATGCGGTACGCAATGCGCTGCCTCCCCAGACCCGTTTCCGTCCCTTCCGACAGCCGATAGCGGCGACTGTCCGCGGGCATCGCCCGGTCGGCGGGTTCCTCCGGGCTGTCCTCCTGGAGCCGAGCGGACTTCCAGGCGGCGCGGAACTCCTCCGGATCTCCCCCGAGCGCCTCCACGATCAGCTCCAGCGCGCCCCACCTGGGCAGGCGCTTGCCGGTCAGCGCCTGGTGGACGGTGCTGTGGCTCACCGCGCCGGCGGTCCCGGCGGCGATCCGCCGGGTGCTGGGCTCGCCGGCGTTGAGGTGCAGCTCGCGAAGCCGCATGGTCAGGTCGGCGAGCGCTCCACCATTTTGCACGTATTGCCCCCTTTTTCCGTAATCCCTCGTAAAACGTTACACCACTCCCGTCCCGCCGGGTCCCGCCACGTATCACTCGGTAACGCTTTGCCCGGCCCCGTATTCGACACGTCCCGGTACACCAGATTTGAAGCATGACGACGAACACCGAAACCAGCACGGCCGGGAACGGGAAACTCCACGAGCGCATCAAAGTCGCGGTCAACCTCCTTTCCGCGGCCAATCTCCTCACCCAGGTGATTTCGGGGGTGATCCAGTTGTTCCGATGATTCGCCGACCCGCCGGTCCGCGTCGGCCTCGCGTGCGGCCATCTGGCACCGAGGGCGGTCCGAGCGGACAATACGGGGCATGTCGCGCCGCACCGCTCCCACCGGCCCTGCTCCGACCACGACGACCACGACCCCCACCGAGGGGCGGGAGCCGCACGCGCCGCACCGGTACCGGGGGCGGGTCGGTGCGCTGGCGGCCGGAGCGGTTCCGGTGCTCGCCCTCCCCGAACCCGGGCAGGCGTGGCTGGCGTGGATCGCGCTGGTGCCCGGGCTGCTGCTGATGCAGCGGGCGCCGTCGGGCCGGGAGGCGGCGGTGCGCGGCTGGTGGTTCGGCGCGGGGTTCATCCTGACCGCGATGTCCTGGCTGGTCCCGTCCATCGGGCCGGGGCTGCCGGTGCTCGCGGTGCTGCTCGGGGCGCTCCAGAGTGGCGTCGGGTACACCGTGCACCGGCTGCTGCACCCCCGGCTCTCCGCCCGGCGGGCGCTCCTGGCGCTCCTGGTCGTCCCGGCGGTCTGGGTGACCGCCGAGTACGCGCGGTCCTGGCCCGCGCTCGGCGGCCCGTGGGCGCTGCTCGGCGCCACCCAGTGGCGGCACCCGGCGATCCTCGCCCTGGCCTCGGCCGGCGGGATCTGGCTGGTCAGTGCGGCGGTGGCGGCGGTGAACACCGGGGTGCTGATCGCGCTGACCGCGGTGCACCGGCGACCGCGGGCCGTCGCCGCCGGCTCCGTCGTGCTGGTGCTGGCCTCCGGCCCGCTGCTGTTCGCCCTGCGCGAGGCGCCCGCCAGGGACGGGGCCGCGACCGTGGCACTGGTCCAGCCCGGCATCGTGGAGGACCCCAGGGCCCGGTTCGAGGCGAGCGCGCGGATCACGGCCGGACTCGTCGGACAGCCGGTGGACCTGGTCGTGTGGGGCGAGAGCAGCACCACCGCCGACCTGGACCGCGACCCGGCCGCACTGGACACGCTGCGCGGGCTCGCCGCGACCACCGGCGCCGAGGTCGTGGCCGGGGAGGACGCGCGCAAGGCGGACGGGCGGATCTCCAAGGACGCTGTACTGGTCTCCCCCGCCGGCGTGGTGGACCGCTACCGCAAGATCCGGCTGGTGCCGTTCGGCGAGTACATCCCGCTGCGGCCGGCGCTCGGCTGGATCGCCGGGGTCAGCCGGGCGGCGGGCGAGAACCGGGCGCCCGGCACGTCCTTCCACCTCCTGCCCGCCACCGACCGGGCCGGCGCGCCGCTGCCCGTCGGGGCACTGATCTGCTTCGAGTCGGCCTTCCCCGACATGGCCCGCACCGCCGCCCGGGACGGCGCCCGGGTGCTGGTCTACCAGTCCTCGACCTCGACCTTCCAGCGCACCTGGGCGCCCGAGCAGCACGTCTCACTGGCGGCGATCCGGGCCGCCGAGACCGGGCGGCCGGCCGTGCAGGGTTCGCTGACCGGGGTCTCGGCCGCCTTCGACGCCCAGGGCCGGGAGCTCGCCCGGCTCGGTACCGGCGGCACCGGCGCGCTGACCGTCCGACTGCCGCTCACCGCGCCCGGGACGCTGACCTGGTACGACCGGATCGGCGACGTGGTGCCGCTCGGGGCGCTGCTGGTCACGGCGGGGGCGGCGCTGGTGGCCGTGGCCGGGTGGCGGCGCTCGCGCGTCGCCCGGCGGGCCGGTCAGCCCTCGGCGCCGGCGGTGTAGACCCCGAACGCGGCGCCCTGGGGGTCGCGGAGCACGGCGATCCGTCGTCCCCCCGGCAGTCCGGTGGCGGGCATCAGGACGTCCCCGCCGAGCGCCGTCGCCCGACCGACGGTGTTGTCGACGTCGGCGACCGCGAAGTACGGCAGCCAGTGCGGCGGCACCTGGGGCGGGAAGCGGTCGTCCATCGTCAGCATGCCGCCGAAGTCCCGTCCGTCCAGGCCCCATTGGGGGTAGTGCTCGGACGGGGCGACGGACCAGCCGAAGACCTCCGGGTAGAAGGCGAGCGCGCCGGCCGGGTCACGGGTGAGCAGTTCCACCCAGCCGAGCGAGCCGGGCTCGTTGAACACCCCGGCGCCCCGGAAGGCGCGGGCCTGCCAGACGATGAGCACCGCGCCGGAGGGGTCGGCGGCCACCGAGAAGCGGCCGAAGTCGGAGACGTCGGTGGGGTCCTTCAGGACCCGGCCGCCGGACTCCTTGACCCTCGCGGCGGTGGCGTCGGCATCGGCGACCGCGATGCAGACCGTCCAGGCGATCGGCTGCTGCGGGGCGTAGCGCGGGGTGATGGCGGCGGCCGGGGCTCCCCCGACCAGCATCTGGGCGTAGTCGCCGTGCCCGGGGCGGGCCGTGTCGTCCACCTGCCAGCCGAAGAGCTCGGTGTAGAAGGCCAGGGCGGCGGGCGGGTCGGAGGTGCCCAGCTCCGTCCAGCAGGGGGCGTTGGTGGTCACGGAGGTCTGCTTCATGGCGTCTGTCCTCGCAGCTTGCTCGGGAACTCCCGGGTTTTTCGGCGCCTCGGCCCCCGCACCTCCCGCCCCAGCATGCGGGGCGGGGGCGGAGCTTGGCGGGCGATGGTGGGCCGAACGGGGTGGACGAACAGATGACAGCTGACAGATTTCGAAATCTGTCAGCTGTCATCTGTTATTCGTCATCGGTTATCTGTCGGCTGTTGTCCGGCGGCGGGCGTCCGGCGACAGGCGCCTGACGGCTGGTGCCCGCCGGCTGCCGCCCGCCATCCGTCAGCTGCGCACGGCCCGTGCCACCGGGATCCACAGCTCCGCCTCGGCGTCGCCCGTCCCCGGCACGGGGCGGACCCGGAGGATCTCCGGACCCGGCCGGGCCTCGTACGGGTTGGACGGGAACCACTGGCTCGCCACGTCCCCCCACATCTCCTGCAGGGCCTGCGGGAACGGCCCGGTGTTGGTGAACACCGCCCAGGTGCCGGCCGGGACGTCGAGCACGTCCAGATCCGCCGGGACGGCGACACCCTCGCGCGCCACCACCGCGTGCCAGTAGTCGAGTTCGGACCCCTCCTCGCGGTTCGGCGCGAAGTCGTCGCTCACCGAAAGGATCCCGGCCGGGTCGTCCCCGGACAGGGCCGCGATCCGAGCGACCGTGTCCTTGTCGAGCCCCTTGATGAACTCGGCGATCCCCGGGTTGATCCCCACGTAGATCAGGGTGACCCGGGCCTTCTTGCCGACGATCCGGAAGTCCGGCTTCTCCACGATCCGGTATTCCATGCTGCTGCTCCCCTCCACGACGAGTCGGAAGGACATCCGGGGCTGGGAGACGAGCACCGCACCGTCGCGCCGGACCTCGCCCGGCCCGACTCCGTGCATGGCCCGGAACGCCCGGGCGAACGCCTCCCCCGAGGAGTACCCGTACCGGACCGCGATGTCGAGCAACGTCCGCTCGCCGTCGAGGACTTCGGCCCCGGCGACGGTGAGCCGCCGACGCCGGACGTACTCCGACAGCGGCATCCCGGCGAGCATCGAGAACAGCCGCCGGAAGTGGTACTCCGACGTCATCGCGATCCGCGCCAGCTCGGCCACGTCGACCTCGCGGTCCAGGTCTCGTTCGATCCGGTCCATCGCCCGGTTCAGGTGCTCCAGCACGCCAACCCCGTCCTTCCCTTGTGACACTCACCGTAGGAAGGACACACCCTGCCGCACCCGACAATCGGTGCCCGCTCCGGTCGGGTACCGATCACCGGGTACCGATCACCGGGTACCGATCACCGGGTACCGATCACCGGGCGACGGCCGTCGGGTGACGGCCGTCGGCGGCTCGGACTCGGCGGTGCTGCCTCGGCGGCGCCGAGGCAGCTGCCTTGCGCCAGCGGGCCTCGCGTCAGCGGCTCAGATCAGGCCCTGGGCCAGCATCGCGTCGGCGACCAGCTCGAAGCCGGCGATGTTCGCACCGACCACGTAGTTGCCCGGGTGGCCGTAGCGCTCGGCGGTGGTGAAGCAGGAGTCGTGGACGTGCTTCATGATCCCGGCCAGCCGCTCCTCGGTGTGCTCGAAGGTCCAGGAGTCGCGCGAGGCGTTCTGCTGCATCTCCAGGGCGCTGGTCGCGACGCCGCCGGCGTTCGCCGCCTTGCCCGGACCGAAGGCCACCCCGGCTTCCTGGAACACCCGCACCGCCTCCGGGGTGGTGGGCATGTTGGCGCCCTCGGCGACGGCCAGCACCCCGTTGCGCACCAGGGCCAGCGCGTCGGCCTCCGCCAGCTCGTTCTGGGTGGCGCAGGGCAGCGCGACGTCACAGGGAACGCTCCACACGCCCGGGCCCTCGACGAACCGGACGTGGCCACCGCGCAGTCGGGCGTAGTCGGAGACCCGGCCGCGCCGGACCTCCTTGACCTCCTTGAGCAGGTCGAGGTCGATGCCCTTCTCGTCCACCACGTAACCGGAGGAGTCGGAGCAGGTGAGCACGGTCGCGCCGAGCTGCTGGGCCTTCTCGATCGCGTAGACCGCGACGTTGCCGGCCCCGGAGACGACCACCCGGCGCCCGTCCAGGCTCTCGCCGCGGCTGTGCAGCATCTCGGAGGTGAACATGACGCAGCCGTAGCCGGTGGCTTCGGTACGGACCTGCGCGCCGCCCCAGCCCAGGCCCTTTCCGGTGAGCACGCCGCTCTCGTACCGGTTGGTGATCCGCTTGTACTGGCCGAAGAGGTAGCCGATCTCCCGGCCGCCGACGCCGATGTCCCCGGCCGGCACGTCGGTGTACTCGCCGAGGTGGCGGTAGAGCTCGGTCATGAAGGACTGGCAGAACCGCATGATCTCGGCATCCGACCGGCCCTTGGGGTCGAAGTCGGAGCCGCCCTTGCCCCCGCCGATGGGCAGACCGGTGAGCGCGTTCTTGAAGATCTGCTCGAAGCCCAGGAACTTGACGATCCCGAGGTTCACCGAGGGGTGGAAGCGCAGCCCGCCCTTGTACGGCCCGAGGGCGCTGCTGAACTCCACCCGGAAGCCGCGGTTGACGTGGATGTCACCGGAGTCGTCCGTCCACGGCACCCGGAACATCAGCTGCCGCTCGGGCTCGCAGATCCGCTCGATGATCCGGGCGTCGAGGAGCTCGGGGCGGTGGGCGAGCACCGGCGCGAGGGTCTCCAGCACCTCGTGGACGGCCTGGTGGAACTCGTCCTCGCCCTGGTTGCGGCGGACCACGTCCGCGTAGAGCGCCTCTATCGCGCGCCGCTCGGCGTCGAGGGAGGAGTCGAGGGAGGAGTGGGGGGTGGCGGGGGTCAGCGGCATCTGGTCAGGACCCTTCCGTGGTCGTCGATGGGCGTGCGCGGTGTCCCGGCGGGCCTGAGGGACGTGCCCAGGAAACGCGGCAAGTCTCGCAGTGTCCACACCGCGGGTCCCGCACCATCCACATGCTGGAAGGCCTGGTGGGAACAGTCGGGACCGGTGGGGTGGTGTGCGCCTCCGCGGTCGAGCCCCGTCCCATCGGCCCGCTAGTTGTTCAAATTGGAACTACCTAGTACGGTCGACCTCCGATCCACCGCGATCCGTCCGGACCGGTCGAACCCACCCGGTTCGTCCCGGTCCACCCCTGATTCGTCCCGGCCCATCCCCGATCCACGGAGGCCCACCCATGCCGCAGCCCGGCTCCGCCACGGTGCGCTCGCGTGTGCGCATCCCGCTGACCTTCCCCGACGGCTACCGCGCCGAGGCGGAGACCTTCACCTTCCACGGCCTCGCCGACGGCGCCGAGCACCTGGCGCTCGCGCTCGGCACGGTCCCCGAGGGCGGGACGCCGCTCGTGCGGCTGCACTCCGAGTGCCTGACCGGCGACGTCTTCGGCTCCGACCGCTGCGACTGCGGGCCGCAGCTGCGCGAGTCGGTGGAGCGGATCAGCGAGGCCGGCGGATACCTGCTCTACCTGCGGCAGGAGGGCCGCGGCATCGGGCTCTACAACAAGCTGGACGCGTACGCCCTCCAGGACTCCGGCCTGGACACGTACGACGCCAACACCGCCCTCGGCCTGCCCGAGGACGGCCGGGACTACACCGCGGCCGCCCAGATGCTCGCCGCGCTCGGCGCCACGGACATCGACCTGCTGAGCAACAACCCGGACAAGGCGGCGCAGCTGGCCGAGCTGGGGATCGTCGTGCGGCACCGGGTGCCGACGGGCGTGCACCTGTCGGCGAGCAACGTCCGCTACCTGCGGGCGAAGGTGGAGCGGACGGGACACTCGATCGAGCTCTCCCGACTGGTCGGCTGAGCGCCGGCAGAGAACGGGCCGCAGCGAACAGAGAACAGATGACGGATGACAGCTGACAGATTTCGAAATCTGTCAGCTGTCATCCGTCAGTCGTCATCCGTCCGCTGCCAGGTGACAGCTGCCAAGTGCCAGCTGGCACTCGTCGCCCCTCAGCCGCGCCCCGCCCGTCCCCGGACCGTCCGCAGCCCCCCGTACGCCGCCAGTGGCAGCATCACCAGCAGGGCGGCCCAGAAGGCCCCGTGCCCCCACAGCCCGGCGATCGACCTGAACGGCCCCTCGAACACCGGTATCCGCAGTGCCTCGACCGGTCCCAGCGGCCCGGGCCAGGCCCCCAGGAACAGGGTGGCCGGGACCCAGAGCGCGAACAGCCCCCGGGCGGTGGCCGGAGTCCCGAGGGCGCTCACCAGCGACACCACCGCCAGCAGCAGGACGAACCCGGCCTGGTAGGCCGCGCCGCTCTGTCCCGTCCCCCAGGAGCCGGGCGTCCGGTGCACCCCGGTGGCCGCGAGCCTGACCTCGACCGCCGCCCACAGCAGCAGCACCAGCACCGCCGTCGTCCCGAGCGCGAACCGCACCCGGTCGCGGGTCCCCGCGCCGCCCGTCCGCCACCGCCCGGACGGCGCGCTCCACACCCGTTCGCCGCCGGCGGCCCCGGGCGATTGCTCAGCGCTCCGCTCGTCCAGCCGCCGCCAGGCCGCCCGGACCTGGGTGCGCGCCTCCTGGGCGGGCTTCAGCAGCCGGTTGGAGGCCCGTTCCACCAGGACGAGCGAGACCACGATCGCCACCACCGCCGCGATGCCGGCCCAGCTCCCCATCCCGCCCTCGAACACGACCACCCGGTCGGCCACCGACTGCGGCGTGGCCGGCGCGGTCATCGGCGGCCCGAGCCGCAGGTAGCCGATGGCGAGGGCCCCGGCCCCGGTCAGCAGTGCCGTGCCGATGCCCACCCGGGCGGGGAAGAAGGCGATCACGGCGGCCGCCACGAGCCCCGCACCGAGTTGTCCGACCACTTGCCGGGCCGCGTGGTCGCCGGCGTTGCGCAGGTGTCCGCCGAAGGCGCCGGCGGGCGAGAGGTCGAGCTTGTCGCCCGCCTCGACCGGGTAGCGGAGCACCGCTCCCGCCCACAGCAGCAGTCCGAAGGCGAGGAGCAGCAGCAGGACCGCCCCGGCCCGGCGCGGCAGTGCGGTGCGGGCGTAGGGCCACCAGGCCGCCAGTCGGGCCCGCCGGTCCACCGGGGGCCGCCGGCGCCGGTTGTGCCACAGCCGGGCCACCCGCCCTTCCTGTCGTACCCCCGCCTCCGGCTCGGGCCGCTCGGGCTGCTCGGACCGTCCCCGGCCGCGCCGCCGCAGTGCCTCCGCCGCGATCAGGGCCGCCCGCCCGCCCTGCTGAGCCGGGTCGGCGCCCACCGCCCGGCGCCGCAGCGCGGACCAGCGGCGCCGCACCACGTCCCGGGCGGTGGCCGCCGCCGGGTCCGGCGCCGGCCTGCGGGCCGCCGCCCGTACGACGGTGCGGGCGCCCGCGTCCACCGCCAGCGCGCCGTCCACCACCGTGGCGGCCACCACGGCCGCGAGCTCGGACACCCGCTCGGGCAGCGGCAGCCGGTGCAGGGCGGCGGGCAGCGGCGAGAGCCGGCCGAGCAGCCGTGCGCGCTCCTCGGGCCGGATGCTCAGCCAGACCGCCTGCCGGTGCGCCTCCTCGCGTTCCTCGGGGCTGAGCCCGTCGCCGCCGCGCCGGCCGCCGCCGACGGTGCGTGCCAGCCGGTCCACCTCGGCCAGCACCTCCGGCAGTCCGGCCAGCGCGAGCAGCCGCGAGCAGTGCTCGCCCGCGCACTCGGGGTGGAAGCAGTCGTAGCGGGCGACCACGGTCGGCGCCCCGCCCCGGACCAGTTCGTCGATGAACTCGGCGCCGTCCGGTTCGGTGACGACGCGTTCCAGGCCGGTGGTGTCGATCCGGCGGTCGCGGTAGTGCGGGACGGCGCCCGGGGCGAAGGCGGCGCCCAGGGCGAGCACCGCGACCGCCGCCACGGACTCGCGCCGGGAGCCGGGCGCCCGGGCCACGTCGGAGAGGTGGTGCAGGTCGAAGACGGTGTCCTCGACCTCGTCCCGCAGCCAGTCGCGCACCCGTTCCGCTCCCCCCGTGGAGAGCCAGCGGGCCGCCGCGCCGGAGTTCTTGAGCAGCGCCTCGGTGAGCCGGACCGGGTCGGTGAACGGGTTGCCGAGGAAGGTGACCGGCCGGTGCGCCCGGGCCTGCGCCTGCGGCCGGCGGCGGATCACCTCGGGGGTGCCGCCGGCCAGCCAGCCGCGGACCTGCGGCGCGGTCCAGCGGTCCTCCGGCTTCTTGGTGAACAGCCCTTGGAGGAGCAGCAGTTGGCGCGGGTCACGGACGGCTGCGAGGTCCACCTCCTCGCCCATGACCAGTTCCAGTTCCAGCTCCTGGTCGGCCGGGCGCTCGCCGTCCGCGCCGATGAAGCGCGGGCGGCCGACGAACAGCTCGTACAGCACGTTGCCGAGACCCCACCAGGGCCCGGCCTGGTGGTTCTTGCCGGCCAGTTGCTCGGGGGCCATGTAGGCGACGGTGACCATCATCGCGGAGGTGAACCGGCGGCTGTCGGTGAGCCGGTCGACGCCACCGAAGTCGGCGATCACGAACTCCCCGGACCCGCTGCCGGGGCGCACCAGGATGTTGGCGGGCTTGAAGTCCAGCGGGTTGCGCTTGATCCGCTGCTGCCAGAAGTCGAGCAGGGCGACGAGCTCGTGGACGATCTGCTCGGTGGTCCGCCGGTCGCCGTGGCCGCCCTCCCGCCACAGTCCGGCGACGTGCGCGGCGAGGGTGACCGGCAGGTACTCCATGGCCACCCAGTCCACCTGGGCGCCGTGGTGGCCGACCCGGCCGAAGTCGATCAGGTGCGGGACGTGCCGGCGGAAGCCGTCGTTGCGCAGGTGGGCGAGCAGGTCGTGGTCCATCGGGTGCCCGGCGACGGCCACCTTGACGGCCGCGTCACCGCCTCCGTCGGTGCGCCGGACGTACCAGACGGTGCCCTCGGAACCGGCCCCGGCCCGGCCCAGCGGGATGAAGCGGCCGCGCAGGGCGTCCGGGAAGGCGCCCTCGAACGGGCCGTCGGAGCCCGGGCGTCCGCCGGGGCCTCCGGCCGGAGCGGGACCGCCGGGCCCGATGCCGTCCTGCCAGGAGGGCGAGCCGCCTCCGCCTCCCGCCCCGGACCTGGGCCGGACGACCTCGGTGACCGCCTCCGGGTCGGCGCCGCCCGAACGTCCCGGGTGCGTCGGACGCCCCGGCCGGCCCGGACTCCCCGGCCTCCCCGGCCGGACCTCCGTCAGCGCGTCCTGGTCGGACCCCCGCCCGGCATCCGGCCTGCGGCGGGTGGCCGCCTCCGGGTCGAACCGCGGCTCGGCGCGGGACGTCCGACGCGTCGCCGCCTCCGGGTCGAAGCGCGGCGGGACGGCGGGCGCCCGACGGGTCGCGGCGCGCGGGTCCACCCGGGTCGGCGGATCCACCCCGGGCGGCACCGACCCTGAAGACACCGACCCTGAAGGCACCGACCCGGGCTGGACCGATCCGGGCGGGACCGACCCGAGCCGGGAGGGCCGGTCGGAGGCGGCTTCGGAGCCGCGCCAACGCCCCCGCGACCACCGCTCCACCCTGCTCCCCGGCGGATTCCCCGGCTCGGCTCCGGCGGCCGACCGGGGCCTCGGCCCGCGCCGTTCGCCCTCGGCCGGATCCGCGTCCTCCGTCGTGCCCATGCGACGTTTCCCTCCCCCGCAGCCCGGACCGGCGCGGGGTCGTGACCGCGGGCGCACCGGTGCCGGGGTGGATTGTGACGCGTCATCATCCCGCACGGCGGGCGCGGGTGTCGGGCGCTTTTCCGGATCAGGACCGACCCGTCGCAGGACCGGTACGCAAGCGCCTCCCGCGACGCGGAACCGGGCGCCGTCGGCCCTCAGTGCTCCCCGACCGGGCGCCCCGCCGGCTCCTCCACGATCCGCCGGGCGATCTCGTCGGGCCGCACCGGGCGCCCGAAGTGCCAGCCCTGCGCCCAGTCGCAGCCCATGGTCCGCAGCCGCTCCGCGTCCCGGTGGGTCTCCACGCCCTCGGCGGTGACGTTCAGCCCGAGCGCGTGCGCCATCGACACCAGTCCGCTGACGATCCGCCACCCGGTGGACTCGTCCTTCCCCGGTTCGTGCAGGTCGCCGACGAAGGAACCGGCGATCTTCAGCCCGGAGACCGGCAGGTCGCGCAGGTAGGCGAGGTTGGACCAGCCGGTGCCGAAGTCGTCCACGGCCAGCGACACCCCGAGGTCGACCAGCCCGTGCAGGGTGCGCAGCGCCTCGTCCTCGGGCCCGACCACGGTCGACTCGGTGATCTCCAGCTGCAGCCGGGCCGGGTCCAGTCCGGTGCCGTCGAGGATCCGGCCGAGGTCGGTGACCAGGGCGGCGCTGCGGGCCTGCCGGACCGCCAGGTTGACGTTCAGCTGCGGGGCGGCGTCGCCGTACCGCTTGATCCAGTCCGCGGCCTGGCCGCAGGCCTGCTCCAGCACCCAGCGGCCGAGCGGCATGATCAGCCCGGTCTCCTCGGCGGTGGTGACGAACTCGTCCGGGCCGAGCACGCCGAGCTGCGGGTGGCGCCAGCGCACCAGCGCCTCCACGGCGGCCAGCCGGCCGTCCGCGAGGCGGTAGAGCGGCTGGTAGTCGATGAAGAACTCGCCGCGGTCGAGGGCCGCCGGCATCCGCACCGACACCGCGTAGCGGCTGACCGCGCGGGCGTTCTCCTTGGGGTCGAACAGCGTCCAGCGACCGCGGCCGGCCTCCTTGGCGCGGTACAGCGTGAGGTCGGCGGCGCGGACGGCCGCGCCCGGGGTGGTGGTGGACACCCGCCGCTCCAGCACGCCGACGCTGGCACCGACGGCGAGCTTGTGGTCGCCGATCAGCACCGGCCCGGCGAGCGCCTTGAGCACGGTCTTCGCGGCGGCCACCGCCTCCTGCTCGCCGCGGCAGCGCTCCAGCAGGACGACGAACTCGTCGCCGCCGAGCCGGGCGACCAGGTGGCCCAGCGGGCTGAGGGCGGCCTTCAGCCGGGCGCCGACGGCGGCCAGCAGCTGGTCGCCCATGTCGTGGCCGAGGCTGTCGTTGACCACCTTGAAGCCGTCGAGGTCGACGTAGCAGAGGCCGAAGCGGGCACCCGGCTCGGGCTCCTCGAACAGCTTCTCCAGCCGCTCGAAGAAGGCCGCGCGGTTGGGCAGCCCGGTCAGCGGGTCGTGGGTGGCCTGGTGGCGCAGCCGCTCCTGGAGCCGGTAGCGGTCGGTGACGTCCTCCAGCATCGCGACCTGGTACTGCGGGATGCCGTCGTCGTCGCGGATCAGCGAGACGGTCAGGTGGGTCCAGATCACCTCGCCGTCCTGGCGGTAGTACGGCTTGTCGAACTGGAAGTAGTCCCGCTTGCCGCTGATCAGCTCCTCGTACGCCTCCCACACGCCCGGAGTGTCCTCGGGGTGCACGAGGTCGCCGACCCGGCGCCCGATCATGTCCTCCGGGCCCGCGCCGAACAGCTCCTGGAGGGCCTTGTTGACCGCCATGATGTTGCCGTCGGTGTCGCCGATGCCGATGCCGATCGCGGCGCTCTCGAACAGCGCCCGGAACCGGGCCTCGGACGCGCGCAGCGCCCGCTCGGCCTCCTTGCGGGCGGCGTCGGCGGCGGTGCGGATCGCCTCCTGCTCGATCAGCGTGCGCTCGCGCAGGGCGCCCGCCCAGCCGGCCGCGAAGGCGCCGGTCAGGGCCGGGCCGCGGTCGTCGTGGACGGGCTGCGCCTGGAGCAGCTCGACCGCCCGGGCCAGCAGCACCGGGTCGGTGAAGTGCGCGTCGACCAGTTCGGCGCCGGCCTGCGCGGCCAGCCGCGGCTCGAACGGGTCGTCCTCCTGGGCGCGGTGCAGCAGCGCGGCGGTGCGCGCGACCAGCCGGCCGAGCAGGCCGGGGTGGACGGCGATGCCGTGGTCGGCGGAGAGCAGTCGGGCCCAGTCCTCGTGGAACCGCTCCGCGTTGCCGCGCACCGGGGTGGTACTCATCTGCTGAACCTGGTTCCTCTGCTGTGCGCGCCGGTTGCGGCGGGCCCGGCGACGGCCGCTCGGCCGCTCCGGTTGCCCCGGGTCGTGCTGCCGCCCGGGCCCGGCACCGCGCTTCCGGCGGCCGCCGCGCGGGGCGCACGGCCGTCGGTGCCTCGTCCGTCGCGTCCGATCAAGGGCGGAACCCCACGCCCGCCACCCCGGTCATCCGCTCGGGGTGCTCACCGACCGTACCGGGCTGGTCCGGGCGCCACTGCGGCAGGTAGACCACGCCCGGCTCGACCAGCTCGAAACCGGAGAACATCGCGGTGATCTGCTCGTGGGTGCGCATGGTCAGCGGGGTCGGCGTCATCCGGTACAGCTTCTGGTGGTCCTCCGCCTGGTCCGGGCGGCCCTCCAGGGAGGCGTGCGAGAGCACCAGCGCGCTGCCGGGCGGGAGGGCGTCGCGGATCACGCCGATCAGCTTCCACGGGTCCTCCTCGTCGCTGACGAAGTGGGCGACGGCGACCAGCAGCACGGCCACCGGCTCGCCGGCCGCCAGCAGCTCGGCGACCTCGGGGCGGGCCAGCAGGTCGGCCACGTCGCGCAGGTCGGCCTGGACGACGGCGCTGTCCCGGTCGTCCTCCAGCAGCAGACGGCTGTGCGCGACGGCGACCGGGTCGCGGTCCACGTAGACGACCTTCGCCCCGGGGCGGATCTCGCGGGCGATCTCGTGCACCGCGCTGAAGGTCGGGATGCCGGAGCCGATGTCCAGGAAGCGGCTGACGCCCTGCTCGGCGAGGAAGGTCACGGCGCGGCGCAGGAAGGCGCGGTTGGAGCGCATGATCTGCGGCAGCTCCGGCCACAGGGCCATCGCCTTGCGGGCCATCTCCCGGTCGACCTCGAAGTTGTGGGAGCCCCCCAGGTAGTAGTCGTAGACCCGCGCGGCGTTCGGTTTGTCCAGGTCCGTACCCTCCGGTACCCAGCTCGGTCGCCGCATGCCTGTGACTCCTTCACTCCGGTTCTGGGGTGGCAGCACCCTGGGGATGCCGCTGTGACTGTTGAGACTACAAGCACACAAGATCCTCCCCCGCACCCCGAACGGGTGCAAGCGGAATGCGCCCTTCCCGAAGCGCGGACGCCTCCGGAGCGCCCGTCCTCCGGCGCGGGTCCGCACCGGGGACCAACTCGACAACGGTCCACCGTCGTTCGCCCCTCGGGCCGGCCTGGCCGCACTAGGGTGGGGCGGTGGACCCCAACCACTACCGATTCCGGGGCGTCTGGCGGCTCGCGGCTCCGGCGCCCGCCGTGTACGCGGCTCTGGAGGACGTACGGAGCTACCCGCTGTGGTGGCCGGAGATCCGCGAGGTCCGGCCGACCGGCGAGGACCGCGGGGACGTGGTGGTGCGCGCGCTGCTGCCGTACCGGCTGGTGATCGGCCTGGTGGCGAGTCGGCGCGACCCGGACGCCGGGGTACTGGAGGTGACCATGCGGGGCGACCTGACCGGGTGGACGCGGTTCACGGTGACGCCGGACGCCACCGGCGGCTCGGTCGGCGCGGGCAGCGCGGGCGGCGCGGGCGGCGCGGGCGGCGCGGGCAGCCGGGTGCTGTTCGAGGAGGACACCCGGCCCGGCAAGCCCTTGCTGCGCCGGCTCGCCCTGCCGCTGCACCCGCTGTTCCGGGCCAACCACGCGGTGATGATGCGCCGGGGGCGGCGGGGGCTCGCCGCCCACCTGGCGGGCGGCGGACGACGGACGACGAGCGGCGGGTGACGGCGAACAGATGACGGACGACAGCTTTCAGCGAACAGATGACAGATTTCGAAATCTGTCATCTGTTCGCGGCGCCCCCGCCTCCGGCCCCGATACCGACTCCGGCCCCGGCCCCGACCCCGGCCTCGCACCCCACCCCGTCCCCGCCCCCGACTTCGGGTTCGACGCCCCCTTCGACCGGACCGGCACCGGCAGCAGCAAGTGGGCCCGCGCGGACGCCCCCGGGGTGATCCCGATGAGCCTCGCCGACATGGACCTGCCCGGCCCGCCCGCCGTCGCCGAGGCACTGGAGCGGCGCGCCCGTCACCGCGCGTACGGCTACACGGTGTGCGACCCGGCCGGCCGCACCCTGGTGGCCGACTGGTACCGCGCCCGGCACGGCGCCGCGGTGGACCCGGACTGGGTCCTGCTGCTGCCCTGCGGCCCGCGCACCGCGCTGCGCATCCTGCTGGAGACCGTACGGCCGCAGGCCCCCGTCCTCTTCCCCACCCCCGAGTGGGGCGGTTTCGCCCAGCTCTGCCGCGCGGCCGGCCTCCCCCACCACGCGCTGCCGCTGCACCTGGGCCCGGACGGCTACCGGCTCCCGCACGGCCCGCTCCCCCGCCCCGCCGGCGCCGTGCTGCTGAGCAACCCGCACAACCCCTCCGGCACCGTGTGGCCCCTCGACGCTGTGCGCGGTCTCGCCGCGCGGGCGGCCGAGAGCGGCGCGCTGCTGGTCTCGGACGAGGTGCACGGCGACCTCACCCACCCCGGCCGCGCCCACCCCGTCGCCGTCGCCACCGCGGACCCGGCGCACCTGCCCCACGTCGTCACCCTCAACTCCGTCGGCAAGACCTTCAACTGCTCCGGCATCCCCAGCGGTTTCGCCCTCGTCCCCGATGCCGGGCTGCGCGCCCGGTTCGCCGAGGCGCTGGCCGGCTACGGCCTCTGGGAGGGCGGCCTGCTGGAGCAGACCGTGCAGCAGGCGGCACTGCGCGAGGGCGGCCCCTGGCTGGACGCGCTGCTCGCCCACCTGGCCGCCGCCCGCACCCGGCTGACCGAGCGGCTCGGACCGGCCGTCCGCTCCGCCCCGCACGCCTCCTACCTGCTCTGGCTGGACGCCGCCGCGCTCGGCCTGCCGCCCGCCGACGCCCGCCGGGCCCTGCTGGAGCGCTGCGGCCTGGAGGCCTCCGACGGAGCCGAGTTCGGCTCCGGCGGCCGGGGTTCGCTGCGCCTGAACTACGCCCTGCCGGGGCCGGTCCTGATGACCGTCCTGGAGCGGCTGGAGCGCCTGTGACCCCGGCACATGCCCCGGCCGGATCGGGCCCGGGCCGCGCCCGCCGGTCGGCCGGAAAATCCCGCCCTCACCCGTTCGCCACGCCCCTGACCTGCGAAAACGAACGTTCACGCGAATTTTGCAGGGCGCCCCCGCATGCTCCGTAGCAGACTGGGCAGGGTAGACCGGGCCGCAATCGTGATCCCGAGGATGGTGAGTCCGGTGATACCGGTATCCCGCACCACTCCGCCCGAACGGCAGAGCACGCCACTACCCCCGTCGGGGGTGACCCCGTTGACCGAATCGGGGGCGCGCAGCCACGTGTCGGGCGTCTGCTTCAAGATCGGACCGCCCCGCCTGGTGGGGGTGGAGGTCGAGTGGTTCGTCCATGACGATCAATGTCCCACCCGGCCCGTACGGCCGGAACTGCTCCACGCCGCACTGGATTCGCTGCCACTCGGCGGCCCGGACGGCGACTCCCTCCCCTCCGGTTCGCGCCTCACGCTCGAACCCGGCGGACAGGTCGAGCTCAGCTCCCCGCCCGCCACCGGCCTCCTGGCCTGCGTCGAGGACACCCGACGTGATCTGACCGCCCTGCGGGCCGCCTTCGCGGCGCAGGGCCTTCGACTCACCGGCACCGGAACGGACCCGCTGGCCCGTCCCCGACCGATGGTGCTGGACCACCCCCGCTACCTCGCGATGGAGCGCTTCTTCGACTCCGCGGGGCCCTGGGGCCGGATCATGATGACCGGTACCGCGTCGGTGCAGGTGTGCCTGGACGCCGGCGACACGGACGGTCCGCACGCGGTGGAGCGCCGCTGGCGACTGGCCCATCTGCTGGGCCCGGTGCTGGTCGCCGCCTTCGCCAACTCGCCTATCCTGGACGGCAGTCCAACCGGTCACCGGTCCACCCGGCAGACCGTCTGGTCCCGGATGGACCCGACCCGCACGCTGGCCCCCGAGCCGGACCACGGCGATCCGCGCGAGGCGTGGGCGCAGTACGTGCTGGACGCCCGGGTGCTGTGCGTGCGACGGCCCGAGGGCCTGCCCTGGACGGCCCCGGCCGGTCTGACGTTCCGCGACTGGATCCGCGGCGCGGGCGAACGCCCGCCCACCCTCGACGACTTGGACTACCACCGCACCACCCTCTTCCCGCCGGTGCGCCCGCGCGGCCACCTGGAGCTGCGGATGATCGACGCCCAGCCCGGGGACGGCTGGGTGGTGGTCACCGCGCTGGTCACCGCACTGCTGGAGGACGCGCTGGCCGCCGACGCCGCACTGGCCGCGCTGGAGCCGCTGGACGCCATCGACCGGCGGGAGGGGGCGGACGGTCCGCGACCGCCGCGCAGCGGGGTCTGGCGCCGCGCCGCCACCCTGGCGACGGCCGACCCCGAGCTGCGCCGCGCCGCCCTCGCCTGCTTCGCCGCCGCCGACGCCGCACTGGGCCGCCTGCCCGGTGCCGGGCGGCTGCGCACCACCGTCGCCGAGTTCGCCGAGCGCTACCCCGCGCGCGGCCGCTGCCCGGCCGACGACCAGCTGGACGCCCTGCGCTCCGGCACCCGACGCACTCCCCCGGAGGAGGCCGCATCATGACCGACGTCCGACCCCACGGGGATGCCGGGGCAGGCAGCACGGACCGCACCGACGCCACGGGTGGAACCGGCCCCACCGGCAGCACCGGCGGTCTCGACGGCCTCGGCACCGCCGGCACCGAGGCACTGCGCGAGAGCATCGCCACCGAGCTGCTGGCCGCCCGCGCCCGCACCGCCGCCCTGACCGACTGCGTCGAGGACGGCGATCTCACCGCCCAGCACTCCCCGCTGATGTCCCCGCTGGTCTGGGACCTCGCGCACATCGGCAACCAGGAGGAGCTCTGGCTGCTGCGCAACGTCGGCGGCCGCGACCCGATGCACCCGGAGATCGATCCGCTCTACGACGCCTTCCAGCACCCCCGCGCCGAGCGCCCCGCCCTGCCGTTGCTGCCGCCGGCCGAGGCCCGCGCCTACGCCCACGAGGTGCGCGGCCGGGTGCTGGACCTGCTGGCCGCCAGCCCGCTGGAGGGCGCGCCGCTGCTGGAGGCCGGGTTCGCGTTCGGGATGATCGCCCAGCACGAGCAGCAGCACGACGAGACCATGCTGATCACCCACCAGCTGCGCACCGGCGAGCCGGCCCTGGCCGCTCCCCCACCGCCGCCCGCGCCCGCCGACGCGGCCACCCTTCCCGCCGAAGTCCTCATCCCCGCAGGGCCGTTCACCATGGGAACGGACACCGAGCCGTGGGCGCTGGACAACGAGCGCCCGGCGCACACCGTCGACCTGCCGGCCTTCCTGCTGGACACCGCCCCGGTCACCAACGCGGCCTACCAGCGGTTCATCGCGGACGGCGGCTACGACGACCCGCGCTGGTGGACGCCGGAGGGCTGGGAGCACCGCCGGCGCGCCGACCTGACCGCCCCGCTCTTCTGGCGTCACCTGGACGGCCAGTGGCTGCGCCGGCGCTTCGGCACGGTCGCGCCGGTCGAGCCGGACGAGCCGGTCCTGCACGTCAGTTGGTACGAGGCGGACGCGTACGCCCGGTGGGCCGGACGACGGCTGCCGACCGAGGCCGAGTGGGAGAAGGCGGCCCGGCACGATCCGGCGACCGGCCGCTCCCGCCGCTACCCCTGGGGCGACGGGCCGCCCGGCCCCGAGCACGCCAACCTCGGCCAGCGCCATCTGCGCCCGGCCGGTGCGGGCAGCTACCCGAAGGGGCAGTCCCCGTACGGGGTACGCCAGTTGATCGGCGACGTGTGGGAGTGGACGGCCAGCGACTTCCGCTCCTACCCGGGGTTCCGGGCCTGGCCGTACCAGGAGTACTCGGAGGTGTTCTTCGGCCCCGAGTACAAGGTGCTGCGCGGCGGCTGCTTCGCGGTGGCGCCGGTGGCCTGCCGGGGCACCTTCCGCAACTGGGACTACCCGATCCGGCGGCAGATCTTCGCCGGATTCCGCACCGCGCGCGACCTGGAGTCGGCCTGATGTGCCGTCACATCGCCTATCTGGGAGAGCCGTTGACCCCCAGGGAACTTCTGGTGCACCCGCCGTACGGCCTGTACCGGCAGTCCTGGGCCCCCCGGGTCCAGCAGTACGGCACGGTCAACGCGGACGGCTTCGGCCTCGGCTGGTACGCGGACGGCGACGAAGTACCCGCCCGCTACCGCCGGACCGGTCCGATCTGGGCGGACGAGACCTTCGCCGACCTCGCCCGGGTGGTCCGCACCCGGGCGCTGCTGGCCGCCGTCCGCTCCGCCACCGAGGGCTGCGCGCCGGGCGAGGGCGCGGCCGCGCCGTTCGCCGCCGAGCGCTGGCTGTTCAGCCACAACGGCGCGGTGGCCGGCTGGCCCGGCAAGCTGGACGCCCTGGCCGCCCTGCTGCCCCCGGCCGAGCTGCTGGACCTGCAGGCGCGCACCGACTCGGCACTGTTGTGGGCACTCGCCCTGCACCGGCTGCGGGCCGGCGCGGGGCTCGGCGAGGCGCTGGCGGGCACCGTGGCGGACGTCGCCGCGCACACCACCGGCCGGCTCAACCTGCTGCTCACCGACGGCACCGCGATCGCCGCGACCACCTGGGGCGACACCCTGTACCACCGCACGCTGCCGGGCCTCGGCACGGTGGTGGCCTCCGAGCCGTACGACGACGCGCCCGGCTGGACGCCCGTCCCGGACGGTTCGCTGCTGCTGGTGGACGCGCGCGGCATCGCCGTGAACCGCCTCCCCGGCCGCGACTGATCCCCACTCTCCCTTCATCTTCTGAACAGAGGAACCACCCTGTCATGGACACCTTCGATCTCGTCCGACTGCTGCCCTCCGACCACTTCAGCACCGCGCTGCGCCATGACGTGCGGCACGGGCTGACCTCGCAGCCCAAGTGGCTGCCGCCGAAGTGGTTCTACGACGCGCGGGGCAGCGAGCTGTTCGAGGAGATCACCCGACTGCCCGAGTACTACCCGACCCGCGCGGAGCGGGCCATCCTGACCGCCCGGGCCGGCGAGATCGCGACCGCCACCGGGGCCCGCACCCTGGTCGAACTGGGCTCCGGCTCCTCCGAGAAGACCCGGCTGCTGCTGGACGCCCTGCGCGCGCTCGGCACGCTGGAGACGTACGTCCCGGTGGACGTCAGCGAGAGCGCCCTGACCGCGGCCGGCGCCGCGCTCGCCGCCGAGTACCCCGGACTCGCGGTGCACGGCGTGCTCGCCGACTTCACCACCCGGCTCGGGCTGCCGCCGGAGGGCGGCCCGCGCCTGGTCGCCTTCCTCGGCGGCACCCTCGGCAACCTGCTGCCCCAGGAGCGCGCCGCCTTCCTGCGCGGCCTGCGCGCCGCCCTCGACCCGGGCGACTTCCTGCTGCTCGGCACCGACCTGGTCAAGGACCCGGCGGTGCTGGTCGCCGCCTACGACGACGCCGCCGGGGTGACGGCCGAGTTCAACCGGAACGTGCTGAACGTGCTCAACCGCGAGCTGGGCGCCGACTTCGACCCGGAGGCCTTCGAGCACGTCGCGCTCTGGGACGCCGAGCAGGAGTGGATCGAGATGCGGCTGCGCTCGCTGCGCTCGCAGACCGTGAAGATCCCGACCCTGGACCTGCCGGTGCACTTCGCCCGGGGCGAGGAGCTGCGCACCGAGGTCTCGGCCAAGTTCCGCCGGGAACGGGTGGCCCGGGAGCTGTCGGCGGCCGGGCTGCGACTGAGCCACTGGTGGACCGACCCCCGGGGCCGGTTCGGGCTCTCCCTCGCGTCGCCGGTCTGACCGGCGCACCCGGGCGGCCCAATTTGCTTGTTCACCTTACGAATTCTCAGAGCGAAACTTGAGGGTCCAGGTGTACAAGACTTAAACGAATAGGGGTTACGATCTCGGCTACCGAGCTCAGCGTTGAGTACCAGGAGTCAGATCGTGAGCGTCACCCAGAAGCCCTCCGGGGCGGTCGAGGCCCCCGCGCCCGGCCGCCTCGGCTTCGTCGTCTTCATCACCGCGGCAGCGGCCCTCGGCGGCTTCCTCTTCGGCTACGACAGCTCCGTGATCAACGGCGCCGTCTCCGGGATCCAGGAGAAGTTCGGCGTCGGCAGCGGCGTGACCGGCCTGATCGTCTCCTCCGCGCTGCTGGGCTCGGCGGTCGGCGCCGCGTTCGCCGGACGGTTCGCCGACCGGTACGGCCGCATCAAGGTCATGAAGGCGGGCGCGCTGCTCTTCGCGATCAGCGCGGTCGGCTCGATGCTGCCGTTCTCCGCCTGGGACCTCGCCCTCTGGCGCGTCCTCGGCGGCGCGGCCATCGGCATCGCCTCGGTGATCGCCCCGACCTACATCGCCGAGGTCGCGCCGACCAAGTACCGGGGCCGGCTGGCCTCCTTCCAGCAGGCCGCCATCGTGCTCGGCATCGCGATATCCCAGCTGGTCAACTGGGTGCTGGCGCAGGCGGCCGGCGGCGACACCCGCGGCCAGCTGCTCGGGCTGGAGGCCTGGCAGTGGATGCTCGGCATCTGCGTCGTCCCGGCCGCGGTCTACTTCGTGCTCTCCTCGGTCATCCCCGAGTCCCCGCGCTACCTGATCCAGGCCGAGCGCCTGGACGACGCCCGCAAGGTGCTCGCCGAGGTCGAGGGCGAGGGAACGGACACCGACGCCCGGATCGCCGAGATCCAGTCGCTGATCGCCTCCGACCACCGCCCGCGCTTCCGCGACCTGCTCGGCGGCCGGTTCGGCCTGCTCCCCGTCGTCTGGGTCGGCATCGGCCTGTCGGTCTTCCAGCAGCTGGTCGGCATCAACGTGATCTTCTACTACTCGTCGATCCTGTGGCAGTCGGTCGGCATCGACCAGAGCAACTCGCTGCTGATCAGCTTCGTCGGCTCGGTGATCAACATCCTCGGCACCGTGATCGCGATCGTGCTGGTCGACCGGATCGGCCGCAAGCCGCTCGCCCTGATCGGCTCGGTCGGCATGGCGGTCGCGCTCGGCACCGCCGGCTGGGCCTTCTCCTCGGCCACCGGCAGCGGGGACAACCTCACCCTGCCCGACCTCCAGGGCACCGTCGCGCTGGTCGCCGCCAACGCCTTCGTGCTGTTCTTCGCGATGTCCTGGGGCGTGGTCGTCTGGGTGATGCTCGGCGAGATGTTCCCGAACCGGATCCGCGCCGCCGCCCTCTCCGTCGCCGCCTCCGCGCAGTGGATCGCGAACTGGGTGATCACCGTCTCGTTCCCGTCCATGTCGCGCTGGAACCTGTCGGCGACCTACCTGGTCTACGCCGCCTTCGCGGCGCTGTCCGTCCTCTTCGTGGCGAAGTTCATGAAGGAGACCAAGGGTGTCCGGCTGGAGGACATGGGCTGATCCGCCGCCCCTCGGCCTCCCGGCCCCCGCACCCCCCGCCAACCGCCCGGGGGGGGGGGGGGCCCGGGCGTTACGCCGGGCCCCGCCCCCCCCGCCCCCCGGGGCCGCCCGGCGCACGGGGTACTGCGGCA
>NZ_JBHXTL010000007.1:0-6104 GCF_042677365.1 Kitasatospora sp. NPDC127116 | reverse complement strand
CTGGGGGCGCTGGCTCTCGTTGTTGTGATTCTGCGCCGCCCGTGGGCCTGCCGCCCCCCGCCCGGCGGGCTCGGGGCGCGGAGGTGCGGGGGCCGCGTCGTTTCCGCGGGGCCGGGCCCGCACGGCGCAGCGGGCCGGCACGGCGAAGGGGGAAGTCCGGCAGGGCATCGCGCGGCGGGGCGTCCCGACGGGTCAGGGCCGCTCGGCGAGCCTGGCGTAGCGCAGGGCGAGCCCGTCGAGCAGCGCCTCCAGCCCGGTCTCGAAGGCGCCCTCGTCCACCGTCCCGCGGTGCCCGGCCAGCCGGTGCGCCTCACCGAGGTGCGGGTAGTCGGCCGCGTCGTAGACCTCGGCGTCCGCAGGGAAGCCGGCCGCGAAGGAGGCGAGCGCCGAGCCCGTGACGAAGTAGCGCATCAGCGCGCCGATCCTGGTCGCCTGTCCGCGGGGCCACCCGGACTCGACCAGGTGGCCGAAGACCGCGTCGGCCAGCCGCAGCGCGTTCGGCCGGCGCCCGGGGCCCTGGGCCAGGACCGGGACGATGTTGGGGTGGGCGGCCAGCGCGGCGCGGTAGGAGCGCGCCCAGTCGCGCAGCGCCTGCGGCCAGGCGCTCCCTGTTCTCCCAGCAACTCCCGCGGCCCCCAGGGCTCCCGCGGCCCCGGCGTCCCCCGCCGCCCCGGCGTCCCCCGCGGCCCCGGCGGCGGTCCCGAACATCGACAGGTCGACCTCGCCGATGACGCTGTCCACCACCGCGTCCAGCAGGTCGTCCTTGGTGGCGAAGTGGTTGTAGAGCGAGGGCCCGCTGACGGACAGCTCGGTGGCGAGTCGGCGGGTGGAGAGGGCGTCCAGCCCCTCGTCGTCGATCAGCCGCAGTGCGGCGGCGACGATGCGCTCGCGGCTGAGCAGCGGGGTGCGTGGACGGGCCATCGCGGCGGGTTCCTCCGGTTCCTCCGGTCGGGTGTGTCGGGGACCGATTCTGGCAGGCGCCCCTTCCCAGCGCGGGCCGGGCGGGGCTACAGTCGCCCTCATAAAACTTGCAGCGCTAGTTTAATCGGCCCGGACCCCGTACCGGGCCCGGGACACCGGATTCGGGAGCCGCCGTGAACCTGGAGCTGTCCGAGGAGCAGAGCGCCGTCCGTGACCTCGCCGCCTCCTTCACCGACCGCGAGATCGTCCCGTACGCCGCCGAGTGGGACCGCGCCGAGTCCGTCGACCGGGCGATCGTCGGCAAGCTGGCGAAGGTCGGCTTCCTCGGACTGACCATCCCGGAGGAGTACGGCGGCAGCGGCGGCGACCACCTCGCGTACTGCCTCGTACTGGAGGAGCTCGGGCGCGGCGACTCGGCCGTGCGCGGGATCGTCTCGGTCTCGCTCGGCCTGGTCGGCAAGTCCGTCAACACCTTCGGCACCGAGGAGCAGAAGCGGCACTGGCTGCCCCGGCTCACCTCCGGCGAGTCCCTCGCCTGCTTCGCGCTCACCGAGCCGGGCACCGGATCGGACGCCGCCAACCTCACCACCCGGGCCGTCCGGGACGGCGACCACTGGCTGATCAGCGGCGCCAAGACCTTCATCACCAACGGCACCTGGGCCGACGTCGCGCTGGTCTTCGCCCGCACCGGCGGCGAGGGACCGCAGGAGCGCGGCCACCGGGGCATCACCGCCTTCCTGGTCCCCACCGACCTGCCCGGCTTCACCCGCACCGAGATCCACGGCAAGCTCGGCCTGCGCGGCCAGGCCACCGCCGGGCTCTCCTTCGAGGACGTCCGGGTGCCGGACACCGCCCGGCTCGGCGAGGTCGGCAAGGGCTTCACGGTGGCGATGGCCGCCCTGGCCAAGGGCCGGATGTCGGTGGCGGCCGGCTGCGTCGGCATCGCCCGGGCCTGCCTGGAGGCCGCCGTCCGCTACGCGGGCGAGCGCGAGCAGTTCGGCAAGCCGATCGCCGCGCACCAGCTCGTCCAGGAACTGCTGGCCGGCATCGCCGTGGACGTCGAGGCGGCCCGGCTGCTCACCTGGAAGGTCGCCGACCACATCGAGCGCGGCCTGCCGTTCGCCACCGAGTCCTCCGTCGCCAAGCTGTACGCCAGTGAGGCAGCCGTGCGGGCCGCCAACAACGCGCTCCAGGTCTTCGGCGGCTACGGCTTCATCGACGAGTACCCGGTCGGCAAGTACCTGCGCGACGCGCGGGTGATGACGCTCTACGAGGGCACCAGCCAGATCCACCAGTTGCTCATCGGACGCGCCCTGACCGGCGTCAACGCCTTCTGAACCCGCCACGGACACCCCCGCCCCGCCACCCGACAAGGAGCCCGACGACGTGCGTCCCGTCTACTTCGCCGCCGCCCGCCGCACACCCATCGGCCGGCTGCGCGGCGCGCTCGCCACGGTCCGCCCGGACGATCTCTCGGCCACCGTGCTGCGCGCCCTGCTCGCCGACGTCCCCGCGCTCGACCCCGCCCGGATCGACGACGTCTACTGGGGCGCCGCCAACCAGGCCGGCGAGGACAACCGCAACGCCGCCCGGATGGCCGTCCTGCTGGCCGGCCTGCCGGAGACCGTCCCCGGAGCCACCGTCAACCGGCTCTGCGCCTCCGGCCTGGAGGCCGTCACCCTCGCCGCCCGGGCCATCGGCTCCGGCGAGGCGGACGTGGTGCTGGCCGGCGGCTGCGAGTCGATGACCCGCGCCCCCTTCGTCCTGCCCCGCCCGGACGAGGCGCTGCCGCACCGGATGGAGACCTTCGACACCCGGCTCGGCTGGCGGCTCACCAACCCGCGGATGGCCGAACTGCACGGCGTGCTCGGCATGGGCGAGACCGCCGAGGAGGTGGCCGCCCGGTACGGCATCGACCGGGAGCGCCAGGACGCCTTCGCGCTGCGCAGCCACCAGCGGGCCGGCGCCGCCCGCAAGGACGGGCACTTCGACGCCGAACTGGTCCCGGTCGAGCGGCCGGACGGGGTGACGGTGAGCCGGGACGAGGGCATCCGCGAGGACACCAGCCTGGCGAAGCTCGCCGGCCTCAAGCCGGTGTTCCGCGCCGGGGGCACGGTCACCGCCGGGAACGCCTCGCCGATGAACGACGGCGCGGCCGGGCTCGTCCTGGTCGGCGAGGAGGCGCTGCGCGACCTCGGGCTCCAGCCGCTCGGCCGGTACGTGGCCGGCGCCTCGGCCGGGGTGCACCCGGACGTCATGGGCATCGGTCCGGTGCCGGCCACGGCGAAGGTGCTCGCGCGGGCCGGCTGGTCGCTCGCCGATCTGGACACCGCCGAACTGAACGAGGCCTTCGCCGCCCAGGCGCTGGCTTCCGCCGACGCCATCGGTTTCGGACCGGAGCAGGCCGAGGAGGTGGTCAACCCCAGCGGCGGGGCGATCGCGCTCGGCCACCCGCTGGGCGGCTCCGGCGCCCGCATCCTCACCACCCTGCTGCACCGGATGCGCCGTACCGGTGCCCGGCGCGGCCTGGCCACCATGTGCGTGGGCGTGGGGCAGGGAACGGCCGTGCTGGTCGAGAACGTCTGACCATCCGTGGTCCACCGCTCGTCGACCGTCAACTCGTCGACCGTCAACTTGTCGACCGTCAACTTGTCGACTGTCGATCCCAACCACCGAGGAGTTCACATGACGCGGTTCGCGGACAAGGTCGCCGTGGTGACCGGCGCGGCGCAGGGCATCGGGGCAGCCACCGCCCGCCGGCTGGCGGAGGAGGGCGCGGCGGTCGCCGTCGTCGACCTCACCGCCGAGCGGGCGGCCGGGACGGTCGCCGAGATCACCGCCAAGGGCGGCACCGCACGGGCGTACGGCTGCGACGTGGCCGACTACGACGCCGTGGAGGCGGTGTTCGCCCAGGTCGCGGCGGACCTCGGCGGGCTGCACATCCTGGTCAACAACGCCGGGATCACCCGGGACAACCTGTTCTTCCGGATGCCCAAGGCCGACTGGGACGCGGTGCTGACGGTCAACCTGACCAGCGCGTACAACTGCAGCCACGTGGCACAGAAGTACATGGTGGCGCAGAAGTACGGGAAGATCGTCTCGCTCAGCTCGCGCTCCGCCCTCGGCAACCGGGGCCAGGCCAACTACGCGGCCGCCAAGGCCGGCATCCAGGGCCTCACCGCGACCCTGGCGATCGAGCTGGGCCCGTTCAACATCAACGTCAACGCCGTCGCGCCCGGGTACATCGCCACCGCGATGACCGCGGCCACCGCCGAACGGGTCGGCAGCAGCGCCGAGGACCACCAGGGCGAGGTCGCCGCCCGGACGCCGCTGCGCCGGGTCGGGCAGCCGGAGGAGATCGCCTCGGTCGTCGCCTTCCTGGCCAGCGAGGAGGCCTCCTACGTCAGCGGGCAGACGCTGTACGTCAACGGCGGGGCGCGCTAGCCGCCCTCCTGACGCGTCGTCATCAGGTCGTCCCAGGTGGGGAGTTACTTTCCCCTGGGACGGCCTTTACCTTTTCGTGTGGCCGAGCATGACCATGCCCTTGATCATACGACCCCACCAATTGACTATGGCATGATCATGCGGCTCTCGATGGGATGGCCGGACCGACCCGACCGAACCAGGTCAGGCCCTGCGCCCCAAGGAGCCCCATGGGCAGCCCCGCCACCCTCCGCCGCGCCCTGGCCCTTCTCGCCGTGGGGGCCACCGCCCTCACGGCCGGCACCGTCGCCGTACCGGCCGCCGGTACCGCGATCGCCTCCCCCGCCCACGACCTCACGGGCGTCCACGTCCGCCCCGCCTCCTTCGGGCAGCACAGCGCCCAGGGCCGCCCCGCCCCGCTGAGCACCACCCAGTGCGTCAGCCAGGTCGGCATCCACTGCTACTCGCCGCTCCAGTACCGGGCCGCCTACAACCTGAACCCGCTGTACCAGGAGGGCATCACCGGCAAGGGCCGCACGATCGTCATCGTCGACTCCTTCGGCTCGCCGACCATCCAGCACGACCTGGAGGTCTTCGACAAGCAGTGGGGCATCCCGGACACCAACGTCGAGGTGGTCAAGTGGGGCAACGTCCCCACCTGGGACCCGAAGAACCCCGACCACACCGGCTGGGCCGGCGAGACCACCCTGGACGTCGAGTACGCCCACGCGATCGCCCCCGACGCCCACATCATCCTGGTCGAGACCGGCGTCGCCGAGACCGAGGGCACCACCGGCCTGCCCGAGATGATGGACGCCGAGAAGGCCCTCATCAAGGCCGGCCGCGCCGACGTCATCTCGCAGAGCTTCGGCGCCACCGAGAACACCTTCCCGGGCTACGACAAGGGCGACTTCAAGTCGCTCACCGATCTGCGGTACGCCTTCCAGGCCGCCGCCGACCACAACGTGACCGTGCTCGCCGCCTCCGGCGACAACGGCGCCACCGACGCCCAGGAGAACGGCAGCGACCTGTACCCGTACAAGGTCAACTCCTGGCCGTCCTCGGACCCGCTGGTCACCTCCATCGGCGGCACCCAGCTCACCCTGGACGACTCCGGCAACCGCACCGCGCCCGACAAGGTGTGGCACGACAAGTCCGGCGCCGGCGGCGGTGGCGTCTCGGGCATCTTCGAGCGCCCGTGGTACCAGGCCGGCGTCGCCAACGTCACCGGCAACCACCGCGGCACCCCGGACATCAGCATGAGCGCGGCCGTGGACGGCGCCGCCTGGACCTACGAGTCCTACGACCCGACCTCGGTCGGCTGGCACCTCACCGGCGGCACCAGCGAGGCCACCCCGCTGTTCTCGGGCGTCGTCGCACTCGCCGACCAGCTCGCCGGCCACCGCCTCGGCCAGCTCAACTGGCGCCTGTACGGCATGAACCTGCTGCCGAGCAAGTGGAGCGGCATCGTGGACGTCAAGCAGGGCGACAACGGCTGGAACGGCGTCACCGGTTACAACGCCGCCGAGGGCTACGACCTCGCCAGCGGCCTGGGCACCATCGACGGCGCGAAGTTCGTGCACGCGATCGCCGGCCGATGAGCCGACCGGTCGCCGGGTCGCGAGTGGCAGGTGACCGGTAACAGATGACTGGTAACAGATGACAGCGAACAGCTGACAGATTTCGAAATCTGTCAGCTGTTCGCTGTTTTCCGTCTGCTGTCGTCCGTCCGCCGTCCGCCGTTCCCCGCCGGTGGGCCC
>NZ_JBHXTL010000006.1:68321-145039 GCF_042677365.1 Kitasatospora sp. NPDC127116 | reverse complement strand
CTTCCGGACGGCGGCGGGCGCCGCTGCCTTCACCTGCCTTCAGGGATGCGGAGCCAGGCTCTTACTTGGTGGAGCCGATGTTCAGGTAGTCGTACTCACCCGAGAACGCCGAGGTGGAGACCAGGTTGGTGGCGTTGTCCGGGCGGTACAGGAAGACCTTGAAGTAGGTCAGCGGGACGTAGACCGCCTGCTCCATGACCTTCTTGTCGACGTCGCCGTAGATCTTCTCGCGGGCGCCCTTGTCGGGGTTGATCGCGGCGTCGTCGATCAGCTTGTTGACGGCGGAGTCGTTCAGCTGGGCCAGGTTGTTGTTGCCGGACGGCTTGATGGTGCGGCCGTCGACGATCTGCTGGAGGAAGCCGTAGCCGGTCGGCCAGTCGGCGCCCCACTGCATCATCATCAGGCCGATGTTGTGCTCGGCCGCGAACTGCGGGGACCCGGCGGCGTCCTGCAGGTACTTGCCCTGCGGGTACTGCTGGATCTCGGCGTTGATGCCGACCTTCTTCAGCGCGGCCTGGATCGAGGTGGCCGCGGCGACCTCGGTGGCGCGCTCGGTGCGGGCCGACAGGACGGTGTTGATGCCGCCCTCCTTGCCGCAGGCCTTCAGGGCTTCCTTGGCCTTGGCCTCGTCGCCCTTGTTGTCCTTGGTCTCGTACAGGTTGAAGTCCTGGTGGCCCGCGATGTCCGGCGGGAGGACCGTGTTGGCGATCTGGCCGCGGATCGGGCCGCCGAGCGCGGTCTGCACCGAGACCTTGTCGATCGCGTACTGGACGGCCTTGCGGCACTCGACGTTGTCGAACGGCGCGAGCTTGGAGTTGATCGCCATGTACACCAGACGGCCGCCGTAGGCGTTGTCGGTGCTGGCCTTCAGCTTCGGGTTCTGCAGGATCTGCGCCTGGGTCTGCGGGTCGACGCCGCCGCCCACCAGGTCGACCTGGGCGTTGCCGGCCAGCAGGTCCTTGTCGATGGTGGCCTGGTCGATGTTGAACTTGAGCACGATCTTGTCCGCGAGCTGCTTGCGGATCGGGTCGGTGCTCTTGTCCCAGTTGGTGTTCGGCACCAGGACGGCCTGCTTGCCGTCCTCGTAGGACTCGAACTTGTAGGAGCCCGAGGACGCGATCTTCTTCACGTACTCCGCACCGGTGTCCTTGGCCTGCGGGACGGGCACGGTCTCCGGGGCGCTGACCAGGTAGTCGAAGTCGGCGAAGGGGTGCTGCAGGTGGAAGACGATCGTGGTGTCGTCGGGCGTCTCGATCGAGTTGAGGCCGCCCTCCTTGTCCTTGTACGGACCCGCGTACGGCGTGGCGTTGTCGACCAGCAGGTCGTGGAAGTACACCGGGCCGTTGGAGTTCACGTCCAGCGCGTAGTTCGAGCGCTCGATGGCGTACTTGACGTCCTTCGAGGAGATCGGGGTGCCGTCGTCGTACTTCAGGCCCTTGCGGAGCTTGTACGTCCAGGTCAGGCCGTCCGCGCTCTGCTGGCCCATCGACTCGGCGAGGTCCGGGACGAGCTTGTTGCCCTCCTCGCCCGGCGCCGGGTTGAAGGTGGTCAGCGGCCGGCCGTACAGACGCGAGAAGTTGTAGATGTACGCGTAGTACGTGTTGCCCGGGTCGAGCGAGTCGGGGGTGCCCTTCATCTCGTAGGTCACCGTCCCGCCCTTCTTGTCCGAGGCGTTGACGATGCCCTTGGTGGCCGCGTTGGCACCGGAGCCGCCCTCGGCGGAGCCGGAGGCCGTGGAGGACCCTCCGTTCTTCGACGAACTGGTGCAACCGGTCACGACCAGGACCGCGGCGGCAGCCGCCGCGGTCAGGGCGACGGTACGGGACCTACGCATGGGTGAGATCAACCCCTTGAGGATGTGGAGGAGGGATTCTGACGCACCGTCGAGTGACGGGTGGTCCGAGTGACGCAGGGTCAGTTGTTCTTGGGGTCGAGGGCGTCGCGCAGCCCGTCGCCGAGCAGGTTGAAGGCGAGCACGGTGACGAAGATCGCCAGACCGGGGACCACCATGTACTGGGGGTCCACCTGGTAGTACCGGATCGCGTCCTGGAGCATCCCGCCCCAGGAGGCCTGCGGGGGCTGGATGCCGACGCCGAGGAAGCTCAGCCCGGCCTCGAAGAGGATGTTGGTCGGGATCAGCAGGGTCGAGTAGACCAGGATCGGACCGACCAGGTTGGGCAGCAGTTCCTTGAACAGGATGAACGGTCCGCGCGCGCCGAGGCTGCGGGCCGCGTGGACGAACTCCCGCTCGCGCAGCGACAGCGTCTGGCCGCGCACGATCCGGCCCATGTAGGGCCAGTTGAAGAAGCCGATCACGAAGATCAGCACCAG
Source organism: Kitasatospora sp. NPDC127116 (assembly GCF_042677365.1). Lineage (NCBI taxonomy): Bacteria > Bacillati > Actinomycetota > Actinomycetes > Kitasatosporales > Streptomycetaceae > Kitasatospora > Kitasatospora sp. NPDC127116. The sequence goes on along the minus strand of NZ_JBHXTL010000006.1, from coordinate 142,708 downwards.
CATGTGCAGCGGCAGGCCGTGCAGGCCGAACGCGCCGCCCTGGAGCGAGGTCGAGATCGCGATGGCGAAGAGCAGCAGCGGGAACGCCAGGAAGACGTCCATCACCCGGCTGATCAGGGTGTCCACCCAGCCGCCGTAGTAGCCGGCCATGATGCCGAGCACGGTGCCGATGGTGTTGGACAGCAGGGTCGCGCCGAAGGCGACCAGCAGGGAGACCCAGGAGCCCTCGATGACGCGGGTGAGCAGGTCACGGCCCTGGAGGGGGTCGACGCCGAGCGGGTGGTCCCAGCTCATGCCGCCCCAGTCGCCGAACGGCAGACCGCCGAGGTCGGCGTCCAGCAGGTCCTGGTGGAGGGCGTCCGGGTCGAGCCCGAACATCGACTCGATCGGCTTGGCGAGCACGGCGAGCAGGATCAGCAGGATCACCACGACGCCGCCGGCGACGGCGGCCTTGTCCCGCTTGAAGCGGGTCCAGGCGATCTGGCCGAGGGAGCGGCCCTCGATCTTCTTGGCCGGGCTTGCGGTGGCGGGTGCCTCCGGATCGTTCCCGGCGGTGGTCACGGTTGCGGTCATGGTCAGTTGGTCCCCTCGCCGACGGTGGCCGGCCCACGGGTGCCGGTCGCCGGCTTCGGCGGTGCGGCTGCGGACGTGCGGAGGTGCTTAGGAGGAGCGGGTGTTGACGGCAGTGCGTCGTGCACAGGCACTGCCACCACGCGGGATGGGCGTCGCGTGGGCGGACTGTCGGCGTGCGCGCTCGCCCTTGTGGGGTTCAAGCACGCGCGGTGCGTTGCGCAGAACTCTCTGCCATCCGAACTGGCTTGCGCCAGCCCTGCCAACCGACAGATGCCCAACTGTGATCTGCGTGCATGCACCTCCCCGGTCTTCGGCATATACCTCTTCACATGGCTGTAACTGCCATGTCAAGATGACCGGAGCACACATCCGGAAATTCGTCCGGAAAGCATCGAAGCCGACTTGATGGACAATCAAGTCGGCTTCGGGGAATGAGTTTTGGGAATCAGCGCCCGGGGTAGCCGGGCCACGGCCGCTGCGGCGGCTGCTGCTGCCAGCCCTGCGCCGGCGACTGGGTGCCGTACCCGTAACCCGGCATCGACTGCCCCGGGTACGGCGGCGGGGGCACCGGCGGGTACGGACCGGTCGGCGGGCGGCCCGCCTCCCGGTCGAAGAACGGCCGCGCGTTGGCGCGCATCCACAGCGCCACCGGGTCGTACTCGTCCGACATCGCCACCGTGGACACCGCGAGCCCCTCCGGGGCCACCGCGATCGCACGCTGCATCAGCGCCCGCACCGCCTCCACCGCCGGCGGCGAACTCTCGTACAGGTCGAGGCCGATGGCCAGGTACGGCTCCCCCACCGCGGGCTGCACCCAGGCCCGGCGCAGGGCCCGCACCGCGCGCACCTCGGCGGCCTGCCGCTCCAGCAGCGCGAAGAACGACTGGGCGTTCAGCTGCGGCTCGCTCAGCTTCAACGGCCCGGCCGGCAGCCGGTCCAGGCCCGCGGCGACCCGCCGCAGGTCCGCCCACGGCACGCCGACGCCGCCGCCGGGCGCGTGCGGGTTGAGCCACAGGCCCCAGCGGGTGCGGTAGAGCGAGGCCGCGATCTCCCGGCCGGAGATGACCTCGTGGGCCCGCGCCCAGCCGGAGGCGGTCAGCTGCTCGGACGAGGTGACGGCCGGCGCGTAGCCGTGGCCGCTGATCTCCATGTTCCCGTACTGGGCGTCCGGGCTGCCCGGCGTGCCGTGCCACAGCAGCATCCAGACCTGGCCGTCCGCCAGCGCGTGCAGCAGCCGCTCGTACGCGTCGTAGCGCTCCGGCGCGACGTCGCGCAGGGCGCGCTCCAACGCGCCGGGATCAGCTCCCGGGCGCCCGGCCGGTGCCTGGCCCCAGGGCCCCGGCACACCGCCCGCTCCCGTTCCCGCACTCATGCGCCCACCTCGCCGCGCCTCTTTCCCTCAACCCGCCGGCCCGTCGGCCGTCTGCACGCACCCTATGGCGCTGCACCGGCCACCGCCACGGCGACGTGCCTTTGATACGAACCCCGCTCAGCCCCGCGAATAGAACGGCAGTACCCGGGTGAGCAGCCACTCGACCACCGGGTCGTCGGCGAGGTCGAGCAGTACGAGGTGGACGCCGCCGGGCAGCGGCGCGGTTCCCAGCGCTCGGCCGAGCGCGTCGTTCACCGCGGCCGGATCGGCCGGTGCCGCCGGGTCCAGCTGGACGCCCACGAACATCACGGTCGGCTCGCCCTCGATGCTGGCCAGCGCCCTGCGGGCGGTCAACACTCCCGGCATTGCCGACAGTTCGCCCCGGCAGGCGGCCAGGAAGTGCTCCGGGTCCTCGCCCGGCACCGGCTCGCGCAGCGCCACCCGGCCGCCGGTCGGCGCCGTGGCGTCGTCAGCGGCCTCCCAGCGGTCCCCGCGCGGACCGCGGCGCAGCTCGGCGACCCCCTGCGGCGGCACCGGGATGCCCACGGCCGCGTCCGGGTTCACCGCGATGCCCACGCCCAGCGGCAGCCCGCGGGCGAACTCCCACACCGGCGCCACCGCGAAGGCCATCCCCGGCGCCTGCTGGAGGAACACCTCCTGCGAGGAGAACACCGGCACGTACGGATCGCCGCCCAGCTCGACGGTCGGCAGGTCCAGCGCCTGCCCCTGCGGATCGGCCCCGGCCGGCAGCGGCACCCACACCTGGCTGCGCGCCAGCACCTCGATCACCCTCGGCGTCGCGCCCGGGTCGCCCAGGGCCGCGGTCAGCACCTGCTCCAGCTCGTTGGCCGGCCAGGAACCGCCCGCCGGCGCCTCCTGCGGTCCGCCCCACTCCTGCTGCTGCTCCACCGGGTACCCCATGCGCCGCCGATCCCGCCCTCTGCCGCTCGGCCGCCCTCTGCTGCGCCGACGCGCAGCAGTCTAGGGCCCCCGGGGCCTCCCCTTTAGGGCTCGTGTTCGGGTGCCGCGCGGGCCCCGGTCCCGGGTGCCGTCCCGGGCCCGCGCCCGGGTGCCGCGCGGTGTGACCGGGTCCCCTCTCCCCTCGCCGTCCCGGACGTGCCATGATGTGCCCGTCCGACGGCATGCGCCGCGGGCCCCCACAACTCCATACCGGCCGCTCGAACCCGCGCGGGAGAGCCCGGAGTGCCGTTCAGGCACAGCCGGCGCCGAAGGAGCAAGTCCTCCCCGGAATCTCTCAGGCACCCCTACCGCACGGGTTAGGCACATCTGGAAAGCGGCGCCCGGCCCTGTCGTGCGCCCACCCACGGTGCAAGCCGTCATGCTGTCCCCCAAGCTGGAAACAGCTGCGGGCGGTGGGCGGTGAAGCTCTCAGGTTCGACGACAGATGGGGAGACCCACGCCGCCGCATGCCCGCGCGCAGGGTCGAACCCGAGCGGGTCCGGTCCGGCGCGTGCACCCCTGAGTGCCCCGACCGAGGAGTTCCTGGCCATGTCGTCCCTCCGCCTGACCGCGCTCGACGCGCTGCACCGCGCCCTCGGCGCGACCATGACCGACTTCGCCGGCTGGGACATGCCGCTGCGCTACGGCAGCGAGCGCGAGGAGCACCTCGCGGTCCGCACCCAGGCCGGCCTGTTCGACCTCTCGCACATGGGCGAGATCACCGTCACCGGCCCGCAGGCGGGCGAGATGCTGGACCACGCGCTGGTCGGCTTCGTCTCCGCGCTGGGCGTGCTGCGCGCCCGCTACACCATGATCTGCGCCGAGGACGGCGGCATCCTGGACGACCTGATCGTCTACCGCCTGCGCGAGGACGCCTTCCTGGTCGTCGCCAACGCCTCCAACGCCCAGCTGGTCCTCGACGAGCTGATCGCCCGCGCCAAGGGCTTCGACGCCGTCGTCACCGACGACCGCGACACCTACGCGCTGATCGCCGTCCAGGGCCCGGAGGCCACCGGCATCCTGACGAAGACCACCGACGCCGACCTGCCCGGCCTGAAGTACTACGCGATCCTCCCGGCCCGGGTGGCCGACCGCGACGTGCTGCTCGCCCGCACCGGCTACACCGGCGAGGACGGCTTCGAGATCTTCTGCCGGCCGGCCGACGCCGAGCCGGTCTGGCAGGCGCTGACCGCCGCGGGCGAGGGCCACGGCCTGATCGCGTGCGGCCTGTCCTGCCGCGACACGCTGCGCCTGGAGGCCGGCATGCCGCTGTACGGGCACGAGCTGTCCACCGACCTCACCCCGTTCGACGCCGGCCTGGGCCGGGTCGTCCGCTTCGACAAGACCACCAACGAGGGCGCCTTCATCGGCCGCAAGGCGCTGGAGCAGGCCGCCGCCGCGGCCGAGACCAACCCGCCGAAGGTGCTGGTCGGCCTGGTCTCCGAGGGCAAGCGGGTGCCGCGCGCCGAGTACACCGTGGTCTCCACCGAGGGCGAGCCGATCGGCCGGATCACCTCGGGCGCGCCGTCCCCGACCCTGGGCAAGCCGATCGCGATGGCCTACGTCGACGCCGCCCACGCCGTCCCCGGCACCACCGTCGCGGTGGACGTGCGCGGCAAGCACGAGCCCGTCCAGGTCGTGGCGCTGCCGTTCTACAAGCGCGCCCGCTGAGCCTTCGCCGAGGCCCCCGTTTTTCCGTTTGCGCACGTCGCGGCCGTCCGCGCGGCGGCCCGCTTCGTCGTACCCGCTTCCCATCCTGGAGAATGACGCCATGAGCAACCCCCAGCACCTGCAGTACACCAAGGAGCACGAGTGGCTGACCGCGGCCGCGGACGGTGTCTCCACGGTCGGCATCACGGAGCACGCCGCCACCGCCCTCGGTGACATCGTCTACGTGCAGCTGCCCGAGGTCGGCGAGACCGTGACCGCCGGCGAGACCTGTGGCGAGCTGGAGTCCACCAAGTCGGTCAGCGACCTGTACTCCCCGGTGACCGGCGAGGTCACCGAGATCAACCAGGACGTCATCGACGACCCGGCCTCCGTGAACGCGGACCCGTTCGGGAACGCCTGGCTGTTCAAGGTGCGCGTCGAGGCCACCGACGAGCTGCTCAGCGCCGACGAGTACGACGCGCTCATCAACCCCCAGGGCTGAGCCACCCGACGGGACGGGCCGCGCACGGCGGTCCGCCCCGCCCCGGCCCCTTTCCCTCCTCCTCCCGGGAAGACCACACCATGACGGTTCTCAACCAGTCCCTGCACGCCCTCGACCCGGAGATCGCCGCCGCGGTCGACGCCGAGCTGCACCGCCAGCAGACCACCCTGGAGATGATCGCCTCCGAGAACTTCGCCCCGGTGGCGGTCATGGAGGCCCAGGGCTCGGTGCTGACCAACAAGTACGCGGAGGGCTACCCCGGCCGCCGCTACTACGGCGGCTGCGAGCACGTCGACGTGGTCGAGCAGATCGCGATCGACCGCATCAAGGCACTGTTCGGCGCCGAGCACGCCAACGTCCAGCCGCACTCCGGCGCGCAGGCCAACGCCGCCGCGATGTTCGCGCTGATCCAGCCGGGTGACACCATCCTGGGCCTGAGCCTGGCCCACGGCGGTCACCTGACCCACGGCATGAAGATCAACTTCTCCGGCAAGCTCTACAACGTGGCCGCGTACCACGTGGACGAGAAGACCGGCCAGGTCGACATGGCCGAGGTCGAGCGCCTCGCCAAGGAGCACCAGCCGAAGCTGATCATCGCCGGCTGGTCGGCCTACCCGCGCCAGCTCGACTTCGCCGCGTTCCGCCGGATCGCCGACGAGGTCGGCGCGCTGCTCATGGTGGACATGGCGCACTTCGCCGGTCTGGTGGCCGCCGGGCTGCACCCGAACCCGGTGCCGTACGCGGACGTGGTCACCACCACCACCCACAAGACCCTGGGCGGCCCGCGCGGCGGCGTCATCCTGTCCAAGGCCGAGTACGCCAAGAAGATCAACTCCGCGGTCTTCCCCGGCCAGCAGGGCGGCCCGCTGGAGCACGTGATCGCCGGCAAGGCGGTCGCCTTCAAGGTCGCGGCCTCGGAGGAGTTCAAGGAGCGCCAGCAGCGCACCCTGGACGGCGCCCGCATCCTCGCCGAGCGCCTGCTCCAGGCCGACGTGGCCGAGGCCGGCGCCAGCGTGCTCTCCGGTGGCACCGACGTCCACCTGGTCCTGGTCGACCTGCGCAACAGCCAGCTCGACGGCCAGCAGGCCGAGGACCGCCTGCACGAGGTCGGCATCACCGTCAACCGCAACGCGATCCCGAACGACCCGCGCCCGCCGATGGTCACCTCGGGCCTGCGCATCGGCACCCCGGCCCTGGCCACCCGCGGCTTCCAGGCCGAGGACTTCCGCGAGGTCGCCGACATCATCGCCGAGGCGCTCAAGCCCGCCTTCGACGAGACCGTCGCCACCGCGCTCAAGGCCCGGGTCAGCGCCCTGGCCGACAAGTACCCGCTGTACCCGAACCTCTGATCACTCCGGTGATCGTTCGGGCGGGGTGACCGGCCTCACCCCTCCGGCGTACCTGGCACCCCGGGGCACCGCGCACACTGGACAGTGCGCGCGGTGCCCCGTCCCGTGTCGGCCCCTCCCTGCCCGCAAGTCCTTCCACGAGACCAGACAAGGACGTCCCCCGTGGCCATCAGCGTCTTCGACCTCTTCTCCATCGGCATCGGCCCGTCGAGCTCCCACACCGTGGGCCCGATGCGCGCCGCCCGGATGTTCGCCCGCCGACTGCGCTCCGAAGGCCTCCTGGACGGGGTGACGGCGGTGCGCGCCGAGCTGTACGGCTCGCTCGGCGCCACCGGCCACGGCCACGGCACCCCGAAGGCCGTCCTGCTGGGCCTGGAGAACGCCTCGCCCCGCACCGTCGACGTCGACCAGGCCGACAAGGACGTCGAACGGATCATCGCCGAGAAGCGGATCAACCTGGTCGGCGAGCACACCATCGACTTCGACCCGGACACCCAGCTGGTCCTGCACCGCCGCCGCTCGCTGCCGTACCACGCCAACGGCATGACCCTGTGGGCGTACGCGGCGGACGGCTCGACCCTGCTGGAGAAGACCTACTACTCGGTCGGCGGCGGCTTCGTGGTGGACGAGGACGCGATCGGCGCGGACCGGGTCAAGCCCGACGACACCGCGCTGAAGTACCCCTTCCGCACCGGTGACGAGCTGCTGCGGCTCAGCCGGGAGACCGGCCTGTCGATCTCCGGCCTGATGCTGGAGAACGAGAAGGCCTGGCGCAGCGAGGAGGAGATCCGGACCGGTCTGCTGGAGATCTGGTCCGTGATGCAGGAGTGCGTGCGGGCCGGCATGTCCCGCGAGGGCATCCTGCCGGGCGGGCTGAAGGTCCGCCGCCGGGCCGCGTCCGGCGCCCGTGCGCTGCGCGCCGAGGGCATCGGGCCGGCCAACGCGATGGAGTGGGTGACCCTCTACGCGATGGCCGTCAACGAGGAGAACGCCTCCGGGCGCCGGGTGGTCACCGCGCCGACCAACGGCGCCGCCGGGATCATCCCGGCCGTCCTGCACTACTACCTGAACTTCATCCCGGGCGCCGACGACGACGGCATCGTCCGCTTCCTGCTCGCGGCCGGCGCCATCGGCATGCTCTTCAAGGAGAACGCCTCCATCTCCGGCGCCGAGGTCGGCTGCCAGGGAGAGGTCGGCTCCGCCTGCTCGATGGCCGCGGGCGGCCTCGCCGAGGTCCTCGGCGGCACCCCCGAGCAGGTCGAGAACGCCGCCGAGATCGGCATCGAGCACAACCTCGGCCTCACCTGCGACCCGGTCGGCGGCCTGGTCCAGATCCCCTGCATCGAGCGCAACGGCATGGCGTCCGTCAAGGCCGTCACCGCGGCCCGGATGGCCCTGCGCGGCGACGGACGGCACCACGTCTCGCTGGACAAGGCGATCAAGACGATGAAGGAGACCGGGGCCGACATGAAGATCAAGTACAAGGAGACCTCGCGCGGCGGCCTCGCCGTGAACGTCATCGAGTGCTGATCACCCGCTGATCCCGGCAGCCTGACGGCCCCCGGCGGAGTCCTGCTCCGCCGGGGGCCGCTTCGCGTGCCTCGTACGCCTCAGGCCTTCGTCTCGGTCCGGGCTTCGGACTTCGTCTCCGCCCGGGCATCGGCCGGGGCATCGGTCCGGGCTTCGGCCTTCGTCTCCGCCCGGGCTTCGGCCGGGGCATCGGTCCGGGTTCCGGCTCCGGCCGGCCGCGGGGCCCGGCTCGGGCGGACCAGGCAGGCGAAGGCCGTCGCCGCGGCCGCCAGCAGGACCCCGCCCACGACCGTGCCGTGCAGGCCGCCGGTGACCGCCGCCCCGACCGCCTCGTGGACCTCCGCCGGGAGGCCGTCGAGGGAGGCCGGGGTCAGCCCGCTGCCGGTGAGCCGGCCGGCCTCGGCGGACCCGAGGCGCTCCGCGAGGGAGTCCGTGAGCCGCGCCGTGTAGACCGCGCCGAGCGCCGCCATGCCGAGCGAGCCGCCGATGCTCCGCAGCAGCGTGACCACGCCCATCGCCGCGCCCATGTCCCGGGGCGGCACGGCCCCCATCGAGGTCAGCAGGGTGCTCTGCATCACCAGGCCGAGGCCGATCCCGGCGACGGCCGTGAGCGCGGAGGCCAGGGCGATCGGGGTGTCGGTGCGCAGGAGCAGCAGCAGTGCGGCGCCGACCAGGGTGAGCGCGCCGCCCAGCAGCGGGTAGCGCCGCTCGCCGCCCGGCCGGCCCATCAGCCGCGCCGTCACCAGCTGGGTGCCCATCATGCCGAGCATCAGCGGCAGCAGGAGCAGGCCGCCGGCGGTGGGTGAGGCGCCCCGGGCCAGTTGCAGGTAGAGCGGCAGGTAGCCGACCAGGGCGATCATCACCGCGCCGGCGAGGAGGCCGAGCACCTGCGCCACCGTGAAGTTGCGGTCGCGGAACAGCGCGGGCGGGATCAGCGGCCCGGGGGCGCGCAGTTCGGTCCGGACGAACCAGCCCAGCGCGACCAGCGCGACGAGCGCCGTGCCGAGGAGCACCGGGGAGGTCCAGGAGTAGGCGGCGCCGCCCCAGCTGCTGACCAGGGTGAGCGCGAGGATGCCGGTGGTCAGCAGGACGACCCCGGCCCGGTCGAACGGGGCGCGCACCCGCTCGGTCCGCAGCCGTACCCCGACGCCGACCGCGAGCAGCGCGACCAGCCCGACCGGCAGGTTGACGTAGAAGGCCCAGCGCCAGCTCAGCCGTTCGGTGAGGAAGCCGCCGAGCAGCGGTCCGCCGACGAAGGCGATCGGCATCAGCACGCCGACCACCGACTGCACCCGCGCCCGGTCGGAGGCGGGGACGAGCACCCCGATCACCGAGAGCGCGCCGACCATCAGCCCGCCCGCGCCGATCCCCTGGAGGCCCCGGAAGGCGATCAACTGCCCCATGTCCTGGGCGAGTCCGGCCAGCACCGAGCCCGCCAGGAACACCACCACCGCCCACTGGTAGGCGCCCTTGCGCCCGTACAGGTCGCCGAGCCGGCCCCAGAGCGGGGTGGCCGCGGCGGAGGTCAGCAGGTAGGCGGTGACCGCCCAGGAGAGGTGCTCCAGTCCGCCGAGGTCGCCGACGACGGTCGGCAGCGCGGTGCCGATGATCTGCCCGTCGAGGGCCGAGAGGAAGATGCCGAGCATCAGCCCGATGACACCGAGCAACGGCGGCTTGGGCCGCTCCTCGACCTGGCCCTCGGCCTGCCTCTCGGACTGCCTCTCGGCCCGGCCCTCCGCCCGGCCCTCCGCCTGCTCCTCGACCGGTTCCGTGGCCATGGTGTCCGCCCCCGCCCCGGCTCAGGCCGCGAACGGGCGGGCCCGGCGGGCGTCCCGCAGCGCCTGGGCCCACCAGACGAGCTGGTCGAGCATGGTCTTGGCGGCGGCGTCGGCGGCCGGGTCGATCGCCTTGCCGTCGGCGTCGAAGCACTGGCCGGCGCCGTGGAAGCTCACCGTGTTGCGGATCGTCGCGGCGTTCAGCTCGGCCAGTACCACCCGGAGCTGCTCGACGGCCCGCAGGCCCCCGGACAGGCCGCCGTACGAGACGAAGGCGACCGGCTTGCCGTGCCACTGCCGGTTGTGCCAGTCGATGGCGTTCTTCAGCGGAGCCGGGAAGCTGTGGTTGTACTCGGGCGTGACGATCACGAAGGCGTCGGCCGCTTCCAGTCGGGGCGACACGGCGGCCAGCAACTCGGCGTCGCCCGGCGGAAGTTCGCCGCCGAAGGACGGGAAGGTAGTGGGCAGCGGGGTCTCCACCAGGTCGATCCGGTCGGCGGTCAGGTCGCCGTGGGCCTCCAGGTGGCCGAGCAGCCAGTCGGTGACCACCGGGCCGAGGCGGCCCTCGCGGGTGCTGCCGACGAGGACGGCGACCTTCAGGTGCCGCTCCTTCAGGTGCTGCTCCGTCAGGCTCTGCTCCGTGGACATGGGAATCCCCCTCCGGGACGAATGCTGTGTACGGCGTATCTGTCGGATACAACGTACACATCAGCGTGTACGCCGTCCACTGTGGATACGCCGTACACGCGAGGTGCTACGGTGGGCCCGACCCCAGTCGGAAGGAGCCCGCCCCGTGCCCGCTCAACAGGCCCCAGCCGGGGACACCCCCGCCGGCGACGACAGGCCCCCGGTCTCGCTCTGGGAGCGCCTGGCCCGCCCGGCCCCCGCACCGCGCACCACCCTGACCCCGCAGCGGATCGCCGAGGCCGCCGTCGCCGTCGCCGACGCCGAGGGCCTGGAGGCCGTCACCATGCGCCGACTGGCCGCCGAACTCGGCGTCGCCCCGATGGCCGCCTACCGGTACGTCTCCGGCAAGGACGAGCTCATCGAGCTGATGGTCGACTTCGTCTACGGCCGGCTCCCGCTGGGCACCCCCGCCGAGGGCTGGCGGGACACCATGCGCGCCCTGGCCCTCAACCTGCGGGCCATGCACCTGGCCCACCCGTGGACCGTCCGGGCGGCCACCCCGTTCTCCCTCAGCCCCCACCAACTCGCCGTCCCCGAGCACGCGTTCGCCGCCCTGGCCGAACACGGCCTGGACGCCGACACCACCATGGCGGTGTTCCGCACCGTCACCGGCTACGTCCACGGCTCGGTCACCACCGAGGTCACCCTGAACGCCCTGCGCCGCGAGCGCGGCTGGTCCGACGGCGACCAGACCCGGGCCGGCCTCGCCCCCCGGATGACCTGGCTGATGGACACCGGCCGCTACCCCAACTACCGGCGCTACCTCCACACCGCCACCCGCAAGGACGACCCCGACTGGCAGTTCGAGACCGGCCTCGACTGCGTCCTCGACGGCATCGCCGCCCACTTCGCCCTCTGACCGGCCCGCGCCGGAGGCCGGCCGGGCCGGTGCCCTACTCCCCGGCCTCCAGCCGCGCGGCGACGGCACCCAGCCGCCCCATCGCGTGGGCCACGCCCAGGCCGTCCATGTAGTCCCGGACGTGCACCAGCAGCCCGCCCCGGGCCCGCATCACCAGCAGGCCCGGCACGGTGAACGGCTCGCCGGTGCCGGCGTGCGTCCCGACCACCTGCTGCTCGACGGTGAGCACCTCCGGATCGGCCCCCGGATGGACGGCCACCTCCCGGATCTCCCGCGGCCGCGCCGCGCTCGGGCCCCAGATCGCGCGGTACCCGGCCCGGATCTCCTCCCGCCCCCGGTACCGCTCGGGCACCCCGGGAAACAGGAACGGGAACTCGTGCACCCCGTCCTCCGCGTAGAGGTCGGCCAGGGCGTCCGCGTCCAGGTCGAGCATCGCCCGCCGGTAGCGGGCGAGCAGGTCGAGCGGGCCGGTGGCGTTGTCGGGCATGACGGGAATCCCCTCGTACGGCACGGAAGTCGGCGGCCTCGATCGGGCCCGCCGCCCGCAAGCCCAACAGACGGGACCACCGACGGCAACCGGGTTCCGCGAACTCGCCGCCGCCGCACGGGAAGTCGGCCCGGCCGATTTCCCGTGCAGGGGCGGCCGCCCTACCGCCGGGCGGGGAGTGCCAGGAAGGCCAGGCCGGCGGCGAGGACGGCGAGTCCGCACCAGGAGAGCGCCGGCAGGCGCTCGCCCAGGGCGGCCACGCCGAGCACCGCCGCGACGGCCGGTTCGGCGAGGGTCAGGGTGGTGGCGGTCTGGGCGCTGGTGTGCCGCAGGCCGTGGCCGAACAGCCAGTACGCGAGGAAGGTGGTGACCACCGCGAGGTGCAGCACCACGCCCGCCCCGCGCGCCGAGGCGAGCCACTCCAGGTCACCCGCGAGCAGCACCGGCAGCACGATCAGTGCGCCACCGCCGAACATCGCGCCCATCACCCCGCCCGAGGGGTGCCCGGCCGTGATCAGCCGCCCGCCGATCAGCGAGTACCCGGCGTACGAGAGCCCCGAGAGCGCCGCCAGCAGCACCCCCAGCGGGTCCACCGCACCGCCGCCCCCGGCGAGTTCGGGGCCCAGCACCAGGAGCGCGCAGCCGAGCACGGCCAGCGCCGTGGCCCCGGCCCACCGCCCGCCCGGCCGCCCCTGCCGGGTGAGCCAGCCGAGCAGCCCGGTGAACACCGGCGCGCTGCCGAGCGCGATCACGGTGGCCACCGCCACGCCCGTACGGCCCACCGCCGGGTAGAAGGTGACCGGATACCCGGCCACCGCGACCGCGCCGGCGGCGAGCAGCCACCGTTCGCGCGGCCCGCACACCCGGGGCAGCGCGCGGGCGGCGCGGTCGGTGAGGAGCAGCAGCAGCCCGCCGAGCACCAGCCCGGCGGCCCCGATCCCCGCCGCCGGGGCCCCGCCGGGCGCCAGCGAACTGGCCGTCCCGGTGGTGCCCCAGAGGACGGCGGCGATCAGGATCGGCCCCGCGCCACCGCGCGGGCGGGTGCGGCGGGGAGCCGTGGGAAGGGAACGGGCGGGCGAGGACAAACGATTCGGCACAGTCGTGGACTTCCGTCGTCGAAAACCGTCGGGGGAACTGGTTCCGAGAACGGGCGCACGCCGTCGGCCCACGGCGGCCGCCATCGGGCCGGGCCGGGGTCGCGGGGGTCAAGCCACCGAAGCGCGCGCCCGATCAGGCGCTGAGCGGTGGCAGCACGACGTGCCAGTACAGGTTCACGGGCCCGATGCTATCCGCCCGCGCAGGAAGTCGACGGGCCCGACTTCCTGCGCGGCCGCTACCGGAACAGGCCGGGCCGGAACGGGCCGGGGGCGCAGGCGCCCCACCCGCCCCCGGGACGCCGCCCCGCCCCTCCCGGGGGCGCGTCGCCCCACGCGTGCACCGACTGCCGGCCCGGGCCGCGACGTCCGGACGTAGCGGACCGTTCATCCACCCCTACGCTGAGTACCGACCCATCGACACATGCCGGAAGGACCCGCCCGTGCGCCGCTCCCGCCTCGCGTTGTCCCTGGTCCTGACCACCGTGGTCGCCTCCGGCCTGGTCGCCGTCGACACCGTCCAGGACGAGCCGTACCTGTCCGTCAGCCTGCCGGTGCTCCGCGACCCGCAGGCCCAGCAGCTGCTCCACCGCATGACGGACCCGGTGCAGGACTGGGTGGAGTCCGGGGATCCGGCGACCGTCGGCTATGCCGGGACGGTGATCGACCCGGCGAACCAGCACGCCGACATCTACTGGAAGGGCGAGGCCCCGGCCGAGGTCCGCTCCCTGCTCGACGCGAACGCCGCGAGCGCCGGCCCCGGCTACACCGTCGACGTCCACCGGAGCCCGTACTCCCGCGCCGAGATGCGCGCCGCGATCGACCGGTTCACCGCCGCCGTGGCGCGCGACGCGTGGACGTCGATCGGCCCGCAGGAGGACGGCACCGCCATCGCGATCACGTACGCGCGGGCGAAGGCGAAGCAGCTGACCGGCGGTGACACGGCCGTGCAGGCGTACTCCCGGCAGGCCGCCGAGATCGCCGGGATGCCGGTGACGGCCGGCGTCGAGGAGACCCCGGTCGCGCTGTCCGGCAGCCGGCACTCCGACAGCGCGCCGCACTACGCGGGTGCCGAGGTGAGCACCGGGAAGGCGTCGTTCTGCTCGACGGCGTTCAGCGGCTGGAAGGGCGGGACGAAGGTGGTACTGACCGCCGCGCACTGCGGCGGCGGCCGGTACTACAACGGCACCGGGAGCTACATCGGCGACCTGTCCTCGGTCGGGGACGGCCTGGACGTCGGCATGATCGCGATCAGCGGGAGCGGCGGCGGCCGGTTCTACGACGGCGCCTGGTCGGACAGGGGCGGCTCGTCCCGGCACACCTACGGGGCCGGGCGGAACAACGTCGGGGACCTGATCTGCCTCAGCGGTGCCCAGTCGGGGTGGAAGTGCGACGTGCAGATCAAGCGGGTCGACGTGGAGACGACGAACGACGAGGGCACGAGGATCAAGCCGGTGGACGTCGCGGAGTCGAAGGGCGGCGACCGCCGGGCGATCGCCGCGAAGGGCGACAGCGGCGGCCCGGCACTGGCGAACCCGTCCGGCCCGAACGGCGACATGGAGGCCCGCGGCGTGATCGTGGCCGCCCGGTCGGAGGTCGGCTGCCCGGCCGGCTCCACGGCGCACCCGACGACCTGCTACGCGCAGGTGATGTACGTGCCGATGACCCCGGTGGTGAACCGGATGGGCTTCTCCATCTCCTGACCCCCGGGCGGTCGTCGGTGGGCCGCGCAGCGTGAGAAGTCGGCCGGGCCGACTTCCTGCGCGGCGGACCTCGGGTAGAGGGGCCGGGCTCGAAGGCGACGGAAACGGGCGAGGAGCCCCGGGCGTGAACGCCGGGGCTCCTCGGCAGGCTGCACGGTCACCGCGCGGCCGGCTGCGGGGATCCGATCGGCCAGCGCGGGCCGGTGTCCGGGGCGCCCTGCCACGCCCACTGGGAGTCGGGGGTGACGGTGATGCCGTAGTCGTACAGCTCGGGACGCCCCAGGTCCTCCCACTGGGACCAGGCGGCCAGCAGTTCGTCGCCGAGGCGGCGCGGCCCGCCCTGGAGGAGCAGCGGCCGACCATCCGTGCCCGGGCGGATCTCGGCCCATGAGCGGTCCCCGTCGTGGACCAGGGCGGCCGGCCCGTCCGCGCGCTGTTCGATGAACAGCACGGCCTCCGGGACGGCGACGCGCAGCGCGAACCGGAGGTGCCAGTCCTCCAGGCCGGCCGGGTCGCGGTCCAGTGCCCGGCGGGTCTCGGGTTCGGCGTCGCCACGCACCTGCGCGTACGCGGCGGGGCCGGTGCCCGGCTGGGCCGGGCCGGTCCGGTCGCCCATGAACTGGGCCAGGCCGTGGACCCAGCCGTGGGCGGCGGCACCGTCGTCGGCGACGGTCAGGGCGACGTACCCCAGCCGGCCCCAGGGGTGGACGATCCGTCCGCCCGGCCGGACCGCCGCCACCCAGGACCAGGGGACGGTCTCGACGGCGTAGGCGGCGTGGAGGCGGTCGACCGGACCGCCGCCCGGCACCCCGCCGCCGGTACCGTCCCCTGCCGCCGCCTCGACGTCGAGCCCGGCGTCCGCGAGCCTGGCCCGGGCGAACGCGGCCAGGTGCTCGTCGACCTCGGTGGTGACCACCCGGCCCGGCCCGGCCCGCCAGGCGGACAGCGCCGCAGTCCAGCCCTGCCCGGTGCCGATGTCCCACACCCGGTGCCCCGGCTCCACCCGGAGGCTGTCCAGCATGTCCGCCACCACGGAGGGTGCGGACAGCGACGACGACGGGAGGCCGCCGGTGAGCTGGGTGACGGCTGGCGCATCGACGCCGGAGTACAGCTCGGCGGCCCACCTGTCCCGGTCCTCCGCGCGGTCGATCGGCACGTAGGACCGGCCGTCCCACCGCCACAACCGGTCCGGCGCGAACCGGTCGCGCGGCAGCACGGCGAAGGCGTCGCGCAGCCACGGCGAATCCTCCGGCCACGCCCCACGCCGCTCCATCTCCACGTACAGGCCTGCCCGGTACCCGGCCAGGCCCCCGTCGTCGCTCGTCATCACTTCTTGTGCTTGCCGTTGCTCGGCGGCGGCGGGGTGACCTTCCCATCGGCGTTGTTCGGCGGCGGAGTCCCCTGGCTCGGGTCCTGCGGCGGCTTCGAGTGCTCTCCCATGCTGTTCTCCTGTCGCTGGGACGGACACAACCGGTTGCCATCCTGACGCCGCATCGGATCCAGAGGCAGGGGCGTGCGGGAGCGGCCATGGGCGCGCCCGGTGGCCTTTGCCCTGTTCGGAGGGCGTCGTCATGGTTCACTCCGAATGCCGACGGCCCTGAGGTCGAGGCATCGGCCGGCTGACGAGAAGCAGGTTGTACGAACATCCGCGATGTCCCTGGGCGTTCCGTCCCGTGAGGCTGGGGATGCGGCTGCCACCGGAGGCGTCGGCGCCCGGAAAACCCCGGCGGGCCTTCCGGGCGCTGCCGTAGGATCCGGCCCCGTGCAGAGTGACGATGCGACTGCTTCCGGGAGTGCCCAGGGGGCCGAGAAGCCCAGCGGCCTCCGGGCGATCTGGGCGAACACCCTGGAGCCGGTGGCTCCGCTGCCCTGGTACCGGCGGGTGCCCCGCAATGCTGTGATCGCGGCGGTCGTGGTCGTCGGCCTGTTCGCCGCGGTGACCGTCGCGGCGGTGACCGGGGTCGGCGCCCCGACGCGGCACCGGATCGTGCTCGCGGACCGGATCGGCGACCAGGTGCGGCTCCCGGACGACGGCAGCACCCTGGCCCTGCGCGCCGACATCGAGCGGCAGATGACGGCCCTACGGCCGTACCGGGAGCTGACGGTGGCCGGCTACGGTGCCGCCGGATCGACCGAAACCACGCTGACCGTGATCGGGCTGACCGGCAGCTTCCCGGACGTCCGGTGGGAGCTGGACAAGTACTTCGGCACGCAGACGACGATCGACCCGTCGGACAACCCGGTGGTCGACCGCCAGGACTACCCGGCCGGCCCCCTCGGCGGCGCGCTGGACTGCGCGGTGCTCGACCTCCCGGCCGCGTTCCAGACCACCTGCGCCTGGGCGGACGGCAACACCGTCGGCATCGTCGTCGACGAGACGGGCGCCAGTGAGCCCGAGGAACTGGCCCGGCGCACGCTGGACATCCGGGCCGCCGTCGAGGTCGAGGCGAAGAAATGACCGACGGCCCGGCCGGAACTGTCGGACACGCCTTGGGGTCGCCGGAATGAAACCCGACCTTGTGGACCCGGCAACGGTCACCACGGAGATGGCCGTGCAGATTCGCACGTGGCGAGTCGACGAGGAGTTCAGCTGGCGCGCCGTGGCCCGGGCCGCCACCGACCTGTGGGGCTCCGAGTACGGCAGCAACCAGATCTATGGCAGGGACCTCTGCGCGGCCGCCGCGAAGGTGCTGGGCGAAGACCCCGACGGGGAACCGTGGAACTGACCCTCGGGGGGTGAGCACAGGAAGTCGGACGGGCCGACTTCCTGTGCGGGCGGCGAACCTTGTGGTCAGTCGCGGGCCAGTGGCGGGGACCAGAGGCCGAGCCACTGGTCGGCGCCGAAGGCCTCGAAGCGCTCCACCTCGGTGAAGCCCAGCTTCGCCGCGAGGCGCATCGAGGGGAGGTTCGCGGTCTGGGTGGCGAGCACCACCGGCTCGCCGGGGAGCACGCCGGCGAACCAGTCGAGTGCCGCCGCACACGCCTCGGCGGCGTAGCCGCGCCCCCACGCCCGCGGCAGGAACAGGTAGCCGAGCTCGGCCCTCTCACCGACCCGGCCGACGCGCCCCGCCTCCTTGCGCAGCAGGACCTGGCCGATCGTCTCCCCGTCCAGATCGACCGCGAGGACGCCGGGGCTGCGGCTGGGCACCCCCGGCATCCCGCGCTCGATCTCGTCACGCGGCCGGGCCCCACCGAGGTAGGTGTTCACCTCCGGCGAGGCCAGCAGCTCGATGAACGCCGCACGGTCCCGAACCTCGGGCTCGCGGAGCACGAGCCGCTCGGTCCTGATCGGGGCGGACGGCGGCCAGGGAAGGGGGCGCACGGTGGTCTCCTGATCCTCTCGGGCGGCGACTTCCGACGCCGTCGAAGATCAGGACGCGCTCCGGCGCGACGCCAGTTGCGTGCGCCCGGAGAACGGGCTCAGCCGTGTGGGTTGGCCGGGGCGGGGAGGGCCAGTTCGCACCAGACGGTCTTGCCGATGTAGCCCTCACCGCGCGGGTGGGCGCCCCAGGAGGTGGAGAGGGAGGCGACGAGTCCGAGGCCACGGCCGGACTCGTCGTCGAAGGTGGCGTGGCGCAGGGTCGGGAGCGTGGCGTTCGCATCGGAGACCTCGATGCGGAGGAGGGAGTCCGTGGGGAGGAGGACGCGGACGCCGATCATCCGGTCGCGCGGGGAACGGGCGTGACGGCAGGCGTTGGTGACGAGTTCGCTGAGGAGGACGAGCCCGGTCTCGGCGGAGTCGACGGGCACCTCCCACTCGAAGGCCTGCCGGATGAAACGGATCCGGGCGCGGCCGGCGCTGCGAGGGAGGCGGGGGAACATCCACTCGACGACATCGACGGGGTGAGTGAGCATCAGAGTCCTTGGGGGCGTACGGACGGCTTCACTCGCAAGAGCTGAGTTCGGCCACTTCACCCTTCAAGCCTCGGCAGGCGGGCATAGCCTCAGCAGTAACGCGATATGTACAGCGAGAGCTTGAACCGCCCTGCGACCAGGGCAGGGAGGAGCACGGGGGCCGTGAGCACGCCGAAGGAAAACCCGATGTCGTGGAAGTACTGCGGCGACCAGCTCAAGCGGTGGCGTACGAAGGCGGGCGTGACCCGGGAGCAGTTGGCCAAGGCGGCCTGCTACGACATCGAGAGCGTGCGGTCGATGGAGGCGGGGAGGCGGCGGCCGTCGCTCAAGCTGCTTCAGGCAGCGGATGAACTGTGCGACGCGAAGGGGATGCTGCTGGGGGCGGCGGACTACCTGACGCCGGAGAAGTTCCCGTCCTACTCGCAGGGCTACACGCACGCCGAGGCCGACGCCATCGCGATCCACACGTACGCAGCCCTCCTCATCCCGGGGCTGCTCCAGACCGAGGAGTACGCCCGCGAGCAGATCAGCCACGCCTGTCCGCCCCTGGACGACGAGACGGTCGAAGCGCGCGTCGCGGGCCGGATGCAACGCCAGGAGAAGCTGGCGAACGCACCGAGGGTGCTGTTCGGCTTCGTGATCTACGAAGCGGCGCTGCGCGCGAAGGTCGGCGGTGCGGAGCTCATGAGGAGGCAGCTCGCGCACATCATCGACGTGAGCAGTCTGCGGAACGTCGCGATTCAGGTGCTCCCCGCGAACCGCGCGGCGTACCCGGCCCTCGCCGGTCCCATCACCCTGCTGGAAACGGCCGAACACGAGCAGCTGGCCTATGTGGAGGGGCACCGAACCGGCGTGCTGCACACCGATCCGGACAAGGTGAACGTCCTCGCACAGCGGCATGGCATGATCCGCACGCAGGCCCTCAGTATCGAGGAGTCCGTAGAGTTCATCGGGAAAGTCTCGGAGGAGCTATGAGCGCCGAAGCCGACTGGTTCAAGTCCAGCTACAGCAGCGACGACGGCGGAGAGTGCATCGAAGTCGCCCCCTCCCCCTCCACCGTCCACGTCCGCGACTCCAAGGACAAGGCCGGTCCGACCCTCGCCTTCTCCCCCGCCGCCTGGTCGGCCTTCGTTGCCTTCGCGGCCGAAGCTCAAGCCACCAAGCCCGAGTGACCCCTTAGTGGAACGGGTGGGCAACCACCTTCCAACCACCCCCGCACGCAGCAGATATGACTTATCGTCACGACTTCTCCACAGGCAGTTCCCCCATGTAGCGTGCGCACTAACGAAACAACCCCCGCCGGTGCAGCAACACCGAACGGGGGTCTGACCGGCACGATCGAAGGCTCGATCCTGTGGCTACCCAGAACTCTACCGTCATGGCCTCCCCCGGATACGGCAAGCAGTCGGCCCCCGGGCAACTCCCCCCGGCGGCGGACGACTTCACTCACCTCCCGGCCCGCGAGGCATACCTCGCCAGCCTGATCAACCAGCTCCCCGACGGCGCCGCGATGGACGTGAAGACCCTCGCCGCACACCAGCCCCTCTTCGGGCAGATGGCCGTCCGCTCGGCTCTCAACAAGCTCTCCACCGCAGGTCACCTGCGCCGTGTCCGGGAACGGGTCAACGCCGAACACCCCCAGTGGGTGTTCCGCACCTACTTCTCCCGAACGCCCCGCTCCGACGCCTGGTGGAACCATTTCCTCGCCACCGGGGGCACCGGGGAGGCGTCAACGGATTCCGCACCCGACCCCCCGGAAGAGCGAACGCGCAACCGCACCCCCCTCACCTCGGTCGCCTATGCCGCCCTCGCCGGCCTCGGCATCGCGGACGCCCGCCTCTCCCTCTCCGCCACCGACTGCGAAGCGCTCGAACCGCTCGCCGCCGAGTGGTTCGCCCGGGGCGCCACCCTGGCCCTCTTCGTGAACGCCCTCACCTCGGGCCTGCCCACCCCGGTCCACAGCGCGGCGGCCCTCACCCGCCGTCGCCTGATCGACAAGCTTCCGCCCGAACGCCCGCATCCGCCGGAAGCCGTCCGCATCCCCGAGTGCACCGACTGCCGGACCCCCTGCCGACCGCAGGTCCTCCTCGGCGGCCTCTGCCGCGCCTGCCGCAGCGGCAGCGGAACCGCGACCCCACCGCCCCGCTCCGGCGGCCTCTCCCCGACCGCCGTCCGCGCGCACGCCGCGCGAGCCCGCCAAGCCATGGTCACATCGCCGCGATCGTGAATATTCACAGGCAATGGCGTTAACCTATGCAAAATCCAAAGGTGAACTAGGTAACAAGCCTTGCATTCCAAGCCGCCTGGTTTGCCCGCATGCTGAGATCCGTGCGATAGTCGAAGCAGCCCAACGGCGGGCGACACCGCACGCCGCCCTGGGCCGATGACTTCGGCGGGCCCGACCTGGCACTGCCGACGCCCATCGCGCGGCACGCACCCCCTTGGCCGGCGCGATGACCTGCAAGGGCCCCCGCCCGCCGGACCACGGCGAATCCGGGGGCCTTGCGTGTTTTCCGGGGAAACCGTCGGCCCCGCCCGGACCCCAGAACCGCGCGGGCCCCAGAGTCACCCGGACCCCGGAGCGGCCCGCCCCGGCCCTCAGAGCCGCTCGCGCACCTTCAGCTCGAACCAGACGCCCTTGCCCCGCGGCAGCAGGTCCGCCCCCCAGCGGTCGGCGAGGTCGTCGACGATCTTCAGCCCCCGCCCCCGCTCGTTCACCGGCCTGGCCTCGGCGAGGATCATGCAGGGCAGCGCCCGGGAGGAGTCCCGGACCTCGATCCGGAGCCAGCCGGGCTTGCGGCTGACGTGCAGGCCGATGGTGCGCCCGGCCGCGTGCCGCACCGCGTTGGCCACCAGCTCGCTGGTGAGCAACTCCCCGGCCTCCAGGCACTGGTGGAGCTCCCAGGACTCCAGGACGGAGAGCACCAGTCTGCGGGCCACCGGGCCGGACTCCGGCCGGGACGGCAGCCGCACCTCGTTGGGCGCCGACTGGTCGCACAGTCTGCCGGAGTACAGCTCCTCCAGTTCCTCGGAGGTGAGCCGCTCCAGCGCCGAGAGCCCGCCGCCCTGGACGTCGATCCAGGACGTTTCGACCACCGCGCCGACTCCGGAAACCAATGACTGATCTGCTTCGCCCCAACCCGCCATGCGGACCATCATTGCGGAACGCAAGCAGCCGCGTACGGACAATGAGCAAACGATCTCCGCGAGTCGGCATATGCCGGAAGCAAGAAGGGGTCACCCGGGCCGACTTCCGTCAATCCCGGGTTGACCCCTCGCATGCCTCAGCAGCCGGTCACCAGTTGCTCCACGGCATGTTCCAGCCGCTCAGCCCGTTCGCCGGGTCGAGCGTCTCCTTCCGGATCGAGTTCTTCACGACCATCACGTCGCCGACCAGCGAGCCGTCGTAGAACTTGCCCATGGAGGTGTTGGCGCCGCCGCCCTCGACGTCCTTGAGGCCCACGCAGCCGTGGCTGACGTTGTCCTCGCCGAAGGTGCTGCTGCTGCTCCAGTAGTTGCCGTGCACGTACGTGCCGGAGTCGGTGAGCCGCATCGAGTGCGGGACCTGGAGGTCGTACGGCGCGCCGGTCATCCCGGGCAGGGTGCTGGACTGCATCCGCACCACGCCCTCCTTGGACATGACCACCATCGTGCCGTTCCAGGTGGGGTGTTCGGGTGCTCCGGCGCTGATGTCGATGTCGCTCGACGCACCGTCCCGTACGACCGTCATCTTGTGTGCCGCGGCGTCAACCGTCGAAACCTGGGACCGCCCGATCGTGAAGGGCTCGTCCCGGTCCGCGCCGTACACCCCCGGGGCGATCTCGACGCTCTTGAGCCGGTAGTGCACGACCACCTTGGTCCCGGGCGCCCAGTACTGCTCCGGGCGGAAGTCCAGCCGACGGTCGTCGAACCAGTGGCCCTTGACCACGGTGCCGTTGTCGGTCTGGAAGGTGATGCCCCGCAGGACCTCGTCCTTGTTCTTGACGTCCTTGCCGAAGTTCACCGAGACGATCATGCCGACGCCGTACGTGGCGTCGTTGTCCACGTTGTCGGAGGCCTTGACGAGCGCCGTCGGCGTCAGCGTGGTGAAGCTGCTGTCCGCCGTGGCGACCGCGCCGTTCGCGTCCGCGGCCATCGCGCTGACCTGGTAGGCGGTGCCCACCTCCAGGCCGGCCGTGGGCGTCCAGGAGGCGCCGTCGGCGGAGATGGTGCCGGGGACCTCCTTGCCCGCCCTGTCGCTCACCTTGACGGTGGTGAGCCTGCCCCCGGTCGCGCCGATCCTGAGCGCGTTCGGCGCCACGTCCACCGAGCCGGCCTTGGGCTCGATGCTCACGGCGGCCGTGGAGACCTTCGGCACCGCGCTGGTGGGCGCCGCCGCGGGCGCCGTCGCCGCGGGCGTGGCAGCGGCCGCGCCGGCCCCCAGATCGGCCTTGGCCGCGCTGCCCCCCGTACCCCCGCCGCAGGCCGCCGTCAGCGTCATCGCCCCGCCGACCAGACCGACCGCCACCACTCTGCGTATCGACCTCAACGTCGATTCCCTCCCTCAGAAGATCCGAGAAACTCCCCGTGGACCCGACGGACCCGACCGGTTGCACGCATCCGGCCACCGGAAAGGTTGCGCCACGCGTGGGGCTCGTCGCCCCGGAAACCGCGGCGGCCCGACCCCAACGGGTGAGGATCGGGCCGCGCGGCGAAGGACTCGCCGGAGGGCCCGGGTATCCGGGCCCTCCGGCGGGTAGGGCCTACCAGTTGGCCCAGTCCACGTTCCAGCCGCCCAGCCCGTTGGAGGGCGCGACGGTCTTCTCCTTGGTGTTCACGACCTTGATCGGGTCGCCGATCATCGAGTCGTTGAAGAACTTGCCCGCGACCGAGCTGTCGCTGCCGCCCTTCACGTCCTGCATCGACACGCAGCCGTGGCTCGCGTTGGTCTTGCCGAACGGGCTGGCCCAGTAGTTGCCGTGCACGAAGGTGCCGGAGGTGGTCAGCCGCATCGCGTGCGGCACGTCCTGGATGTCGTACTCGCCGCCGAGACCGACGGTCTGCGAGTTCATCCGGGTGACCTTCTCCTTGGACATGACCACCATCGTCCCGCCCCAGGACGGCGTGGCGTCCGCGCCCAGGGTGACCGGCAGGGTGGCGCTCTGGCCGTCCCGCTCGACGGTCATCTGGTGCGACTTGGCGTCCGCGGTGGAGATCATCGACCGGCCGATGGTGAACGGCTCGTCCTTGTCCACGTCGCCGTAGATGCCGGGCGCGACCTCGACGTTCTTCAGCCGGTACTTGACGGTCACCTTGGTGCCCGGCGCCCAGTACTGCTCCGGGCGGAAGTCCACCCGGCGGTCGCCGAACCAGTGGCCCTTGACCACGGTGCCGTTGCTGGACTCGATGCTGATGCCCTTGACGACGGCGTCCTTGTTCTTGACGTCCTTGTTGAAGTTCACCGAGACGATCATGCCGACGCCGTAGGTGGCGCCGTCGCTGATGTTGTCGTTGGTGGCGATCTTCTTGTCCGGCGTCAGGGTGGTGAACGAGGTGGTGGACGCGGCCACCAGGCCCTCGCCGTCCTTCGCCTGCGCGTTCACCTTGTACGCCATGCCGACCGCGAGCACCCCCGCGGGCTTCCAGCCGGCACCGTCCGGGGTGATCGCCCCCTCGACCGGCTTGCCGTCCTTGTCGGTCACCTCGACCGTGGTGAGCTTGCCGTTGGAGACGGACACCTGGAGCCCGTTCGGCGGAACGTCCTGAGCACCGTCCTTCGGCTCGACGGCGAGCACCGCGGCCGAGGGCTTCGGCGTGGCCGACCCGCCCCCGTCCGCCGCGGCCGACGCCGAGGCCCCACCGCCGGCCGCCGAACCGCCCGAACCACCCGAACCGCTGCCCTTGTCGTCATTGCAGGCGGCGGTGAGCAGCAGCACCCCTCCCATGACCAGCGCCATCGCACTCCTGCGCCCGTAGCGGTTGGTGGTGCGTATCGCTGCGCCGGCCGTCTTACCCGTCTTCACGGTTTCTCCCCTCCCGGTATTCACTCACTTGACGCGCTGAGTGCCCCCATGAGTTGCACCGTCCGGCCGATCTTTCCGGCCGGACCCCGGACGCGCCGGAGCAGGATAACTAAGCCTTCCGAGTGAAAGCTGAGGGGAGTCGGGTTGACGGCGTGTGAAGCAGCCGTGAAGTCGGGACGGAACGGGACGGAAGCCCCCTCGGGCCCCTGGACGGCCCTTACGGCACGGACGCCACGGCCGGAACGGACGGCGCGAACGACGGCACGGCCGGAACGGACACCAGGGCCGACGGCCCGGCCGGCCCGGACACCGCGGCCGACGGAAGCCCGGCCGACGGAACCCCGGACTCGGCCGCCCCCACCGACGCCGCCTGCGGCAGCGCGCTCCCCGCCACCCACTGCTCCCACGGCACGTTCCAGCCGTTGAGCCCGTTCTGCGGCGGCACGAAGTCCCCGGACGAGGCCGTCACCTCCAGCACGTCCCCCGGGATGGTGTGCTCGAACAGCCAGCCCGCCGGGGAGTCCTTGCTCGCCCCGCCCTTGGCGTCGGCCAGCCCGATGCAGCCGTGGCTGGTGTTGGCGGCGCCGAACACCCTCTGGTCCGCCCAGTAGTTGCCGTGCACGAAGGTGCCGGAGGTGGTGAGCCGCATGGCGTGCGGGACGTCCTTGATGTCGTACTCGTCGCCCATGCCGACGGTCTGCGAGTCCATCCGGGTCACCTTGTACTTCTCCGACACCACCATCACGCCCCGGTAGGTGGAGTGGTCCCGGCTGCCGCCGGAGACCTTGAGCACCCGGACCACCGGGCCGCCCTGGCCGGCCCGGACGGTCAGGGTGTGGGCGTCCAGGTCGACGGTGGAGACCTGCGCCCGGCCGACGGTGAAGTGCAGGTCCCGGCTCTGGGTGCCGAACTCCCCCGGCGCTCCCTGCACGTCCTTGAGCCGCAGCGCCACCGTGACCTTGGTGCCGGCCGCCCAGTACTGCTGCGGGCGGAAGTCCAGCCGCTGGCCGCCGAACCAGTGCGCGGCCACCGGCACCGGCGGGTCGGCGGCGACCTGGACGGCCTTCTCCACCGCCGCCCGGTCGGTGATCGGACGGCTGAAGCGCAGCGAGACCGGCATGCCGACGCCGACCGTTGAGCCGTCCTCCGGGGTGAAGAAGGCCACGAAGGTGTGCGCCCGGGCGACGGTCGTGAACGCCGAGTGCTGGGCCGCCTTCTGGCCCTGGTCGTCCTCGGCGACGGAGTCCAGGGTGAACGCGGTGCCGAGCGGCAGCGGGCCGTCCGGCGCCCAGCCGGTGCCGTCCGGGGCGATCGTGCCGGGCACCTCGGTGCCCTTGGCGTCGGCCAGCCGGACGGAGACCAGCCGGCCCTGCGCGGCGTTCACCCGGACGGCGCCCTCCGGCTGCACGTCCTGCGCGCCGTCGGCCGGCGTCACGGTGAGCACCGCCCGGGACGGCGCCGCCGGCGCGGTGCGCCCACCGGCCGCGGCCGCGTCCCCGTCCGGCGCGGCCGTGGAGCCACCGCCGCCGCAACCCGTCAGGACGGCCAGGCAGCAGGCCACCGCCGCCGCGCCCCGCGCCCACACCCGTCCTCGGCGCCGCATCCCGGGGCCCTCCCACTGTTCGCGTCCGACGCCGGGAACAACGAGGCGCATCGACGCGGGGACACGCCGATCGCCCCGGAATCCCCCCGTTCCGTCAACCCGCCACCCTGGCCGCCATCCGCCGGTAAGCCCCCGTTCAACGGCTTCCGATCTGCGCAATCCGGGAAGGAGAAGGTGAACGGGGTCCGGGACACCCCGCCCAGGGAGGGTGCGGCCATGGCGTCAGGGCAGGAGCTGGAAGCCGGGGTACGGCCGGTCGGCGGTCCGCACCGCACCGCCGAACCGCCCTGGCCCGGCAGCTGGCAGCCGCTCGGCGCCCGCTGCCGCACCGACCGGCGCGGCCGCCGGGGCACCAACTTCGCGCTCTGGGCGGCCGGCGCCGAGGCCGTCGAGCTGTGCCTGTTCGACGAGGACGGCCGGGAGAGCCGGCACCACCTCACCGAGCAGGACGTCCAGATCTGGCACGGGTTCCTCCCCGGCGTGCGCCCCGGCACCCGCTACGGCTTCCGCGTGCACGGCCGCTGGGACCCGTGGACCGGCGCCCGCTGGAACCCGGCCAAGCTGCTGCTCGACCCGTACGCCCGTGCCGTGGACGGCTGTTACACCTCGCACGACGCCGTCTGCTCCGCCGTCCGCAACTGGCCCGAGGCGGACGTCGCCGACACCGTCCGGGACAACCGCGACTCCGCGCCGTACGTGCCCAGATCCGTGGTCGTCCACGACGACGACGACTGGTCCGACGACCACCGCCCGAGGACCCCGTGGGCCGAGACGGTGCTCTACGAACTGCACGTGCGCGGCTTCACCATGCGCCACCCCGAGGTCCCGCCGCAGCTGCGCGGCACCTACGCCGGCCTCGCCCACCCCGCCGCCGTCGCCCACCTCACCCGCCTCGGGGTGACCGCCGTCGAGCTGCTGCCGGTGCACCAGCACGCCAGCGAGGACCACCTGCAGGCCCGCGGACTGGTCAACTACTGGGGCTACAACACGATCGGCTACTTCGCCCCGCACGCCGGCTACTCCGCCTCCGGCTCCCGCGGCGGCCAGGTCGGCGAGTTCAAGCGGATGGTCCGCGCCCTGCACGCCGCCGGGATCGAGGTGATCCTGGACGTGGTGTTCAACCACACCGCCGAGGGCGGCGCACTCGGCCCGGCGCTCTCGCTGCGCGGCATCGACAACGCCGCCTACTACCGCCTCCCGCCCAACCGCCCCCGCGGCTACGCCGACTACACCGGCTGCGGCAACACCCTGGACACCCGCCGCCCCCAGGTGATCCGGCTGATCACCGACTCGCTGCGCTACTGGGTCGCCGAGATGGGCGTGGACGGCTTCCGCTTCGACCTGGCCGCCGCGCTGGCCCGCGGCGGCCCGAACGGCGGCGACGCCGTCGACATGGACCACCCCTTCCTCGCCGCCGTCGCCCAGGACCCCCTGCTCAGCCGGGTGAAGCTGATCGCCGAGCCCTGGGACGTGGGCCCGGGCGGCTACCAGGTCGGCGGCTTCCCCTCGCTGTGGGCCGAGTGGAACGACAAGTACCGCGACACCGTCCGGGACTTCTGGCGCGGCGCCCGCCCGGACGTGCGCGAGCTCGGCTACCGCCTCTCCGGCTCCTCCGACCTCTACCAGCGGGCCGGCCGCCGCCCGGGCGCCTCGGTCAACTACGTGACGGCGCACGACGGTTTCACCCTGCGCGACCTGGTCTCCTACGACCGCAAGCACAACGAGGCCAACGGCGAGGACAACCGGGACGGCACCGAGGACAACCGCTCCTGGAACCACGGCGCCGAGGGCGAGACCGCCGACCCGGCGGTCAACTCCCTGCGCCTGCGCCAGCTGCGCAACCTGACGGCCACCCTGCTGCTCTCCGCCGGCGTCCCGATGATCACCGCCGGCGACGAGCTGGGCCGCACCCAGGGCGGCAACAACAACGCCTACTGCCAGGACAACGAGGTCGGCTGGCTGGACTGGTCGCTGCTGGAGCAGCCCGGCTGGCAGGAGCTGTGCGAACTCACCGCCCGGCTGGTCCGGCTCCGCCGGGCCCACCCGGTGCTGCGCCGCCGGGCGTTCTTCTCCGGCCGCGCCACCGCCCCCGGCGGCCGGCCCGACCTCGTCTGGTTCACCCCGCGGGGCACCGAGATGACCGAGGCCGACTGGTTCGCGCCGACCGCCTGCCTCGGCATGCTGCTCTGCGGCACCGCGCTGTCCGAACGGGACGAGGCCGGGCTGCCGCTGAGCGACGACAGCTTCCTGCTGCTGCTCAACGCGGGCCACGAACCGGTGGTGTTCACCCTGCCCGACGAGCCCCGCGCGGCGCCGGCCGCCGGGCGGGAGGCGATGACCGGTCGGGAGACGGCGGCCGGGCGGGAGACGGCGGCCGGCTGGGAGACGGTGGTCGACACCGCCGCGGGCCCGGACGGACCGTGCCCGCGCGGCGCCGTCGTACTGGGCGGGCGCTCGCTGCGGCTGCTGCGCGCGCCCGCCGTCTGAGGGCCCGGGCTCAGCCGCGGGCGTGCCCGAGCTCGACGTTCTCCAGCACCCCGATCGCGTCCGGCACCAGCACCGCCGCCGAGTAGTAGGTGCTGACCAGGTAGGAGGCGATCGCCTTCTCGTCGATGCCCATGAACCGCACGTTCAGGCCCGGCTCCAGCTCGTCCGGGATGCCGACCTGGGTGAGGCCGACCACGCCCTGGTTGTCCTCGCCGACGCGCATCGCGATGAACGCGGTGGTCTGCTGGCCGGACACCGGGATCTTGTTGCACGGGAAGATCGGCACCCCGCGCCAGGTCGGCCGCTGCTTGCCGAGGACGTCGACGGTGGACGGGTAGACGCCGGCCCGGTTGCACTCCCGCTCGAAGGCCGCGATCGCCCGCGGGTGGGCGAACAGGTAGTCGGTGTCACGGCGCATGCTCAGCAGCTCGTCCAGGTCGTCCGGGGTGGGCGCCCCGGCGCGGGTCTGGATCCGCTGGTCGAAGTCGGCGTTGCCGAGCAGGCCGAACTCCGGGTTGTTGATGATCTCGTGCTCCTGCCGCTCCCGCAGGGCCTCGACGGTCAGCCGCAGCTGCTCCTCGGTCTGGTTCATCGGCTGGTTGTAGAGGTCCGCGACCCGGGTGTGCACCTTGAGCACGGTCTGCGCGACGCTCAGCTCGTACTCGCGCGGCTTCAGCTCGTAGTCCACGAAGGCGCCGGGCAGCTCGTACTCGCCCCGGTGGCCGGCCGAGAGGTCGATCCTCGCCTCGCCGTGCTCGTTCTGCGCCTGCGCGACGTCGGCGGCGAAGCCCAGCAGCTGCTCGCGCAGCGGCTCGGAGCGGCCGATCAGCTCCTGGAGCACCGGCCAGGACAGCGTCATCGCGACCCCGGAGGTGTTCGCCCGCACGGTGTACGGCCAGGTGCCGCCGCCCTCGGTGATCGCCTCGTCGCCGAGGTGGTCGCCGTCCGCGAGCGAGCCGAGCACGGTCTGCTCGCCGTACTTGCCGGTGCCGATCCGGTCCACCTTGCCGTGCGCGATCAGGAACACCTCCTCGATCGGCTCCCCCTCCCGCACCAGCACGTCGCCCTGCGCGAAGTCCCGCTGCACGAACCGGCGGGCCATCTCGGCCAGCACCTCCTCGTCCTCGAAACCGCGCAGCGCCGGAACCTCGGCCAGCGAGGGGGCGATCACCGTCACCGCGGAGCCGGTCTTCGCGAAGCTCACCCGGCCCTGCCCGGGGGCGAAGCTCAGCCGCCGGTTGACCCGGTAGGTGCCCGCGCTGACCTGCACCCACGGCAGCATCCTCAGCAGCCAGCGGGAGGTGATCTCCTGCATCTGCGGCTTCGACTTGGTCGTCGTCGCCAGGTTCCGCGCCGCGGTCGTGCTGAGGCTGAGCTGGGCCCGTACCTGCACGATTGCGGAGCCGGGCCCTGGGGTGGGTTCGGTTTCGACCGTCATGTGTGCACTCCTGTCACTCGCGCATCAAAAGGCATCCGTCAGGAGGTGTCATCGGCCGATCAGCAGGGCGCTCGCAAGAGGCGCACGGCGCACTCCTCCCGCACGAACGGCTGCGCGCGCCCCCCGTCCTTGGCGCCCAACCCGGCCATTCGGGTGGCCGGTTCTCGGCGGGCCGCACCGACAGGCGCGAAAAACCGGATGAGAAGTGACGGGCTCTGTGCCTACCCTCACCGCGATGGCCGAGAACAGGCAGGACCACGACAACCCGCCCCAGGGAAGCCCCCGAACCGACGGCCCCGGGGAGCCCGGCAGAACCGGCGAACCCGACGGAACCGGCCGGACCGGGACCGGGCCGCGGCACTCCGCGGTCCGCTCCCTGCTGCGCCTGTGGCCGTACGCCCGCGCCGTCCGCGGCCGGCTGGCCGTCTCGGTGACGGCCGCGACGCTCGCCATGCTGAGCACCCTCGCCGTCCCGGTGGTCCTCGGCCGGATCGTGGACGGCCCGGTCGCCGAGCGCGACCTCGCCGGCCTCTGGCCCCTGGTCGGCCTGCTGCTGATCCTCGGCCTGGTCGAGTCGGCGCTGTTCTACACCCGCCGGGTGGTGCTGGCCCGCCCGCTGGCCGGGCTGGAGACGGCGATGCGCGGGGACCTCTTCGCCAAGCTCCAGCGGCTGCCGGTCTCCTTCCACGACCGCTGGGGCTCCGGCCAGTTGCTCTCCCGGGCCACCGCCGACATGTACACCATGCGGCTGTTCCTGGCCTTCCCGCTGGTCTTCCTGATCGTCAACTCGGTGATGTTCCTGGCCGGCACGGTACTGATGTTCACCCAGGACTGGCGGCTCGCCCTGATCGCCCTGATCCCGGTCGTCCCGCTGTTCGTGGTCACCCGGCGGTTCGAGACCGGCTACTCCGGCGCCACCCGGCGCGCCCAGGACCAGAACGGGGACCTCGCCACCGTGGTCGAGGAGTCCGTCCTCGGCATCCGCATCCTCAAGGCCTTCGGCCGCCACCGCTCGATGGCCGAGCGCTTCCGCGCCCAGTCCCAGGAGCTGCGCCGCACCGAGCTGCGCAAGGCGCACCTGCTCGCCAACCTGTGGGCGATCACCGTCGGCCTGCCGGAGATCGCGCTGGGCTGCGCCCTCGCCGTCGGCGCCTACCTGGTGGCGAACGACGGCCTGAGCGCCGGCACCCTGGTCGCCTTCCTCTCCACCGCGCTCGCGCTGCGCTGGCCCGTCGAGTCGCTCGGCTGGCTGCTCGCCTACGGCAACGACGCGGCCACCGCCACCGACCGCTTCTTCGAAGTGATGGACGAGCCGGAGACCCCGGACCCGGGCACCGCCGCCGAACTCGCCGCCGCGGACGGCATCCGCTTCACCGGCGTCCGCTTCCGCTACCCCGACGCCCCCGGGGACAGCCCCGACCTGCTGGCCGGCATCGACCTGCACGTCCGCAGCGGCGAGACGATGGCCCTGGTCGGCGCCACCGGCAGCGGCAAGACCACGCTCACCGCCCTGCTCCCCCGGCTGTACGACGCCACCGCCGGCACCATCACGCTGGACGGCCGGGACGTCCGCGAGCTGCCCCGGCAGCGGCTGCGCGAACTCGTCGCGGTCGCCTTCGAGGAGCCCACCCTGTTCTCCGCCACCGTCCGGGAGAACGTCCTGATGGGCGCCCCGGGCGCCGGCGAGGAGCAGCTGCGCACCGCCCTCGCCACCGCCCAGGCCGGCTTCGTCGAGAAGCTGCCGCAGGGCCCGGACACCGAGGTCGGCGAGCAGGGGCTGAGCCTGTCCGGCGGCCAGCGCCAGCGCCTCGCGCTGGCCCGCGCGGTGGTCGGCGACCCGGCCTTCCTGGTGCTGGACGACCCGCTCTCCGCCCTGGACGTGCACACCGAGGCCCTGGTCGAGCGGGCGCTGCGCGAGGTCCTCGGCACCACCACCGCCCTGGTCGTCGCCCACCGCCCCAGCACCGTGCTGCTCGCCGACCGGGTCGCGGTGCTGGCCGACGGCCGGATCGCGGCCGTCGGCACCCACCAGGAGCTGCTGCGCGACTGCGCGCACTACCGAGAACTGATGTCGGGCGAGGCCGCCCCGGTGCCCGAGGGCTCCCTCGCGTCGAATGGAGGGCACGCATGACCACCACCGCCGAACCCGTCCGGACCGGGCCCGCCGAGCCGGCCGAGGAGGAGCTGCCCGCGCCTCCCGCCGACGAGGAGGACATCCCCGTCCCGCCGGGTGCTCCCCGGGCGCTGCTGCGCTCGCTGCTCGGCCCGCACCGGGCCCGGATCACCATCGCGATGGTGATCATCCTGGTCCAGCAGGCCGCGCTCCAGTCCGGGCCGCTGCTGGTCGCGGTGGCGATGGACCGCGGCATCCCGGCGCTGCGCGAGCACGACTCCGGCCCGCTGATCGCGGTGGTCGCGGCCTACCTGTTCTGCGCGCTGCTCAGCCCGGTGCTGCAGTGGGCGTTCATCAAGATCAGCGCCCGGGTCAACCAGGACATCGTGCTGGAGCTGCGCGGCCGGATCTTCCGGCACGCCCAGCGGCTCAGCCTGGACTTCCACGAGCGCTACACCTCGGGCCGGATCATCTCCCGCGCCACCAGCGACATCGACGCGCTGCGCGAGCTGCTCTCCGAGGGCCTGCAGGAGCTGCTGACGGTCTTCCTGTCGGTCTGCTACATCTCGGTGCTGCTGCTGGTGCTGGACTGGCGGCTCGGCCTGGTCTCGCTGGCGGCCTTCCTGCCGCTGGCCCTGATCGCCCGCTCCTTCCGCCACCGCTCGCGCCGGGTCTACCGGCGCTCGCGCACCTCGGCGGCCTCGCTGATCGTCCGCTTCACCGAGACCATGAACGGCATCCGTCCGGTGCAGGCCTTCCGCCGCGAGAAGGCCAACGACGCCGCCTTCGCCGTGGTCAACCAGCAGTCCGCCACCGCGACGGCGGACGGCCTGCTGGAGATCGCCCGCTACGTCGGCCTCTCCCGCGCCACCGCCAACCTGTGGACCACCGGCGTGGTGCTGCTCGGCGCCTACCTGGTCGTGGACGACGCGCTGGAGCTGGGCGTGCTCACCGCCTTCGCGCTCTACCTGCGCCGGCTCTTCGACCCGATCGACCAGCTGGCGATGTTCCTGAACAGCTACCAGTCGGCCGCCGCCGCCCTGGAGAAGATCTCCGGCCTGCTCGCACACGAGCCGACCGTCGCCGAGCCGGCCGAGCCCGTCGAGCTGCCCCGGGCCGACGGCAAGGGCCGGGCGGTGGCCTTCGAGGGCACCCGCTTCGCCTACCGGACCGGCAAGGAGGTGCTGCCGCCCTTCGACCTGTCGATCCCGGCCGGGCAGACGGTGGCGGTGGTCGGCGCGACCGGCGCGGGCAAGTCGACGGTCGCCAAGCTGCTGGCCCGCTTCTACGACCCGACCGACGGCCGGATCCGGCTGGACGGCGTGGAGCTGCGCGACCTGGCCACCCCCGAGCTGCGGCGCGGGGTGGTGATGGTCACCCAGGAGTCCTTCCTGTTCTCCGGCACCGTCGCCGAGAACATCGCGATCGGCCGCCCCGGCGCCACCCGCGCGGAGGTCGAGCAGGCCGCCCGCGACATCGGCGCGTACGGGTTCATCGCCGCCCTGCCGGACGGCTTCGACACCGACGTGCGCAAGCGCGGCGGCCGGATCTCGGCCGGCCAGCGCCAGCTGGTGGCCTTCGCCCGCGCCCTGCTGGCCGACCCGGCGGTGCTGATCCTGGACGAGGCGACCAGCTCGCTGGACGTCCCCGGGGAGCAGGCCGTGCAGCGGGCGATGCGCACCGTGCTGGCCGGCCGGACGGCGGTGATCATCGCCCACCGGCTCTCCACCGTGGAGATCGCCGACCGTGTCCTGGTGATGGATCAGGGCCGGATCGTGGAAGATGGCTCCCCACAGGAGCTGATCGACGGCTCCGGCCGTTTCGCCGCCCTCCACCGGGCCTGGCGGGACAGCCTGGTCTAGGGCCCTCCGGGCCCCCATGAATGTGCCCGCCCGGGTGCGCCGTCACGCACCCGGCCGGGCCTCCCCACTTCCCGACCGGACCTACGGGCCCGGCCGCGGCCGCGGTTCACGGCCGCCCCGCGGGCCGCCGCCGTCCCCGCCGGGACGCACGGCAGCCGCCCGCGGGGTCAGCGCAGCAGTCCGGCGTCCATCCCGGCCGACTCGGCCGGCAGGGCGACCAGCCCCAGCTCGGCCGGCGAGGCCAGCCGGGGGTGCGCGGGCAGCACCCGGACGGTGTAGCCGAACGGGCCGGTCCGGCACAGCTCCAACGAGCCCTCGTACCGGGTGCGGCCGTCCAGGTCCGGACCGCCGACCGGCTTGAGGGCGAGCAGGCAGGCGTCCGAGATCCGGTCCCGTTCGTCCACCCGGCCGGAGACCGCCTGCACCTCGACGTCGCCCGGTTCCAGCGTCCCGAGCGCGACCTGCACCCGCAGCGCCAGCGAGCTGCCCAGCTCCTGCGCCTCGGCCGGGCAGTCCGCCTCGACGTGCTCGACCCGGACGGCCGGCCACGCCTCCCGGACCTTCGCCTTCCAGACCGCCAGCTCGCGCGCGCCCGTGAACCGCCCGGTCGCGTGCTGCCCCGCCAGCTCCCGCTGGGCCTGCGCCGCCGGGGCGTACAGCCGTTCGACGTACTCCCGGACCATCCGCCCGGCCAGCACCTTGGGCCCGAGGGTGACCAGGGTGTGCCGGACCATGGCGATCCACTGCTGCGGCAGCCCGTCGGCGTCCCGGTCGTAGAACCGGGCGGCGACCTGGTTCTCGATCAGGTCGTAGAGCGCGGCCGCCTCGATGTCGTCGCGCCGCTCGGCCTCGCCGCTGTCCGGGTCGAGCGCCCCGCCGCTCTCGTCGGCGGTGGGGATCGCCCAGCCGTTGCGGCCGTCGAACCACTCGTCCCACCAGCCGTCCAGGACGGACAGGTTGAGGCAGCCGTTGAGCGCGGCCTTCATCCCGGAGGTGCCGCAGGCCTCCAGCGGGCGCAGCGGGTTGTTCAGCCAGACGTCGCAGCCCGGGTAGAGGCGCTGGGCCATCGCCATGTCGTAGTCCGGCAGGAAGACGATCCGGTGCCGCACCGCCGGGTCGTCGGCGAAGGCGACCATCTGCTGGATCAGCCGCTTGCCGCCGTCGTCGGCCGGGTGGGCCTTGCCGGCGACGACGATCTGCACCGGCCGGGTGGGGTGCAGCAGCAGTCCGCGCAGCCGCTCCGGGTCGCGCAGCATCAGGGTGAGCCGCTTGTACGAGGGCACCCGGCGGGCGAAGCCGATGGTGAGCACGTCGGGGTCGAGCACCGAGGAGACCCAGCCGAGCTCGGCCGCGCCGGCCCCGCGCCGGCGCCAGGAGTCGTGCAGCCGGCGGCGGGCCTCCTCCACCAGCTGGGCCCGCAGGGTGCGCCGCAGCTCCCAGACCTCGGTGTTGCCGATGCGTTCCAGTCCGCTCCAGCGCCGGGTCTCGCCGGTGGTCATCGCCTCCTCGGCGCGCTCGGCGCCGAGTTCGGCGGCGCCGAGCCGGACCACCGCCGGGTCGATCCAGGTGGCGGCGTGCACGCCGTTGGTGACCGAGGTGATCGGCACCTCCGCGGGGTCGAAGCCGGGCCACAGGCCGTTGAACATCGAGCGGCTGACCTCGCCGTGCAGGGTGGAGACCCCGTTGGCGCGCTGGGCGAGCCGCAGGCCCATGGCGGCCATGTTGAAGAGCTTCGGGTCCCCGTCGGGCCAGCTCTCGGCGCCGAGCGCGAGCACCTGGTCGACCGGTACGCCCGGCAGCGTGGCGTCGCCGCCGAAGTGGCGGGCGACCAGCTCGCGGTCGAAGCGGTCGATGCCGGCCGGGACGGGCGTGTGGGTGGTGAAGAGGGTGCCGGCCCGGACGGCCTCCAGGGCGGCGGCGAAGTCGAGGCCGGCCCGGCCGTCGGCGATCAGTTCGCGGATGCGTTCGACGCCGAGGAAGCCGGCGTGGCCCTCGTTGGTGTGGAAGACGTCGGGGGCGGGGTGCCCGGTGAGCCGGCAGTAGGTGCGCACGGCCCGGACGCCGCCGATGCCGAGCAGCATCTCCTGGAGCAGCCGGTGCTCGCT
Organism: Kitasatospora sp. NPDC127116; assembly: GCF_042677365.1. Classification (NCBI taxonomy): domain Bacteria; kingdom Bacillati; phylum Actinomycetota; class Actinomycetes; order Kitasatosporales; family Streptomycetaceae; genus Kitasatospora; species Kitasatospora sp. NPDC127116. Next base: position 106,702 of record NZ_JBHXTL010000006.1, on the reverse strand, counting down.
GCCGCCGCCGTACAGCCGGTCGGTGACGTCCCGCTCGGCCGGCGAGTTGGCCTCGATGTCGGAGTCGAGCAGCAGCAGCGGGACCCGCCCGACCTGGGCCTTCCAGATGTGGGCGGCCAGGGTGCGGCCGCCGGGCAGGGCGAGGTCGACCCGGCCGGGGGTGCCGTCGGCCTCCCGCAGCAGGCTGACCGCGAGTTCGTCCGGATCGAGCAGCGGATAGCGCTCCTGCTGCCAGCCGTCCCGGCTCAGGGACTGCCGGAAGTAGCCGTGCCGGTAGAACAGGCCGACGCCGACGACCGGCACGCCGAGGTCGCTGGCGGCCTTGAGGTGGTCGCCGGCCAGGATGCCGAGTCCGCCGGAGTACTGGGGCAGCGCGGCGGCGATGCCGTACTCGGGCGAGAAGTAGGCGATCGCGGCGGGCAGCGGGGCGGCGTCGGACTGCTGTTGGTTCTGGTACCAGCGGGGGCCGGTGAGGTACTCGCGCAGGTCGTCGGCGAGGTCGCCGAGTCTGCGCAGGAAGCGCCGGTCCGTGGCGAGTGCGGCCAGTCGGGCGGCCGGGACGTCCCCGAGCAGCCGTACCGGGTCCTCGCCGGTCGCGGCCCAGACCTCCGGGTCCACGGACCGGAAGAGGTCCCTGGTCTCGGGGTGCCAGGACCAGCGCAGGTTGAGGGCCAGCTCGTGCAACGGCTGGAGTTGTTCGGGCAGGACGGTGCGGACGGTGAATCTGCGGATTGCCTTCACGGCGTGAAGCGTAGCCTCGGCGGTCGGCCCGACAGTGCGTCAAGTGGGCTATTGGGCATCCGTTCGGGCTATTGATGAGATCGCATTCGGCGCATTGGTCTGCACGAGGGGCGCGCGAGGCGCACATTTCGGGGGCCCGCGCTACCAATACGTGAACTCTTCGGTACGACTCCATTTCCGGGGGCCCGTCCACCCGGGAGAAGGCCCGAAACTACTGTCGTACCGCTGCAAAAACCTTGTCGCCGGTGCGAGGATGACCGAAGGTCGTTGGTGCTGTGGGGAGAGCGACGACGGGTGGCGTCCCCCGCGAAGCAGCACGTCCGAATCCTTTTCGCGTTGGCCGTTCCCGTCCTTCTTAGCCCATTCGGCGCTCACCGCGCACGGACGCGTGTCCTGACGCCCGGCCCGCTCGTTCACGGGTGGACCGGGTCGGCCGGGGCGTGGCCCGCGCGGGCGTGCGCCGGGACGTACACGGGCTCCGGGGCGTCCCACCACCGGCTCGGCGGGCGCCGGGCAGGTTGCCGGGAACAGCGGCGCGGGCAGGCTCCGGTGGCACGTCCTCCCCACCCAGCAGTCCTCCGGTACTCCCCCGGCCCGACCCCGGCCCGCGGGGAGCTGCCGCCGATCTCGGGCAGGAGCTTGGCATGCACGGCGACACGCGGGACCAGTCCACACCGGTGGCCGAAGGCCTCGACGCAGCGGTCGCGGAATCCGCCGGACGGATGGATTCTGACACTCGGACAGATCCGGCGATGCCGGCGCCGAGGACGTCCGGGGCGGTCGGTGGCGGATCCTCCGAAGCCCAGCCCCCCGCGGCACAGCCCTCCGCGACCCGACACCCCGGGAGCGAGGAGGACCGGACCGCGGCGCCCCGCCGGCGCACCACCACGCGCCGCACCACCGCCACCGCGTCGGCCACCACCCCGAAGGCCGGCACTGGGGCCGATCCCGCGCCGCGCCGCCGGACGGCCGCGGCCAAGGCGCCCGCCGAACCGGCGACCGCCCGCCGGACCGCGGCCGAACCCGCCGGGAGGACCGTCGGCAAGGCCGCCGCCAAGCCCTCCACCAAGCCCTCCGCCAAGCCCTCCGCCAAGCCCTCCGCCCGCAAGACGACAGAGAGCGACACCGTGATCGGCCGCATCCCCGTCCTGGACGTCAGTCCCCTCGTCGACGCCGGCCGCCGCCCGGCCAAGGCCGTCGTCGGCGAGACCTTCCCGGTTACCGCGACCGTCTTCCGCGAGGGCCACGACGCCGTCAACGCCAACGTGGTGCTGCGCGACCCGCGCGGCCGCAGCGGCCCGTGGACGCCGATGCGCGAACTGGCCGAGGGCACCGACCGCTGGGGCGCGTACGTCACCCCGACCGCGCCCGGGCGCTGGTCGTACCTGGTGGAGGCGTGGAGCGACCCGGTCGCCACCTGGCGCAGGACCGCCGCGGTGAAGCTGCCCGCCGGGATCGACACCGCGCTGGTCCTGGAGGAGGGCGCCCGGCTGCTGGAGCGGGCCGCGGCCGGGGTGCCCAAGAAGGAGGGCCGCGCCGACGTGCTGGCCGCCGCCGACGCGCTGCGCGACCCGACCCTGCCGCCGCTGTCCCGGCTGGCCGCCGCGCTCGCCCCCGAGGTGCTCGACGTGCTGGTCCGCCACCCGCTGCGCGAGCTGCTCAGCGCCTCCCGCCCGCTGCCGCTCCAGGTGGACCGCGAACGCGCGCTGTTCGGCTCCTGGTACGAGTTCTTCCCCCGCTCGGAGGGCGCCGTGGTGGACCCGGCCGGCGTCGAGCCGCCGCGCCCGGGCAACCTGCGCACCGCCGCCGAGCGGCTGCCGGCCGTCGCCGCGATGGGCTTCGACGTGGTCTACCTGCCGCCGGTCCACCCGATCGGCCGAGCCTTCCGCAAGGGGCCGGAGAACACCCTGACGGCCGGTCCGCACGACGTCGGCTCGCCCTGGGCGATCGGCTCCCCCGAGGGCGGCCACGACGCGGTCCACCCGGACCTCGGCACCATCGAGGACTTCGACCACTTCGTCGCCGAGGCCCGGGCGCTGCACCTGGAGGTGGCGCTGGACTTCGCCCTCCAGTGCTCCCCCGACCACCCCTGGGTGAACAAGCACCCGGAATGGTTCAGCCACCGCGCGGACGGCACCATCGCGTACGCCGAGAATCCGCCGAAGAAGTACCAGGACATCTTTCCGGTCAACTTCGACCAGGACATGGACGGAATCGTCAAGGAAACCATCCGGATCCTCCGGTTCTGGATGTCCCACGGCATCCGGATCTTCCGGGTCGACAACCCGCACACCAAACCGGTGGCGTTCTGGGAGAACGTGCTCGCCGACGTCGCCCGGACCGACCCCGACGTCGTGTTCCTGGCGGAGGCCTTCACCCGCCCGGCGATGATGCACACCCTGGCGAAGATCGGATTCCACCAGTCGTACACGTACTTCACCTGGCGCACCACCAAACCGGAACTCACCGAGTACCTCACCGAACTCACCGGTGACGCCGCCGCCTACATGCGGCCCAACTTCTTCGCCAACACCCCGGACATCCTGCACGCGTACCTCCAGCACGGCGGCCGGGCCGCCTTCGCGGTCCGCGCGGTGCTCGCCGCCACCCTCTCCCCCAGCTACGGCGTCTACGCCGGCTACGAGCTGTACGAGGACGAGCCGGCCCACCCGGGCTCCGAGGAGTACCTGCACTCGGAGAAGTACGAACTGCGCCCGCGCGACTGGAGCCGCACCGACACCCTGGCCCCGCTGCTGACCGTGCTGAACCGGCTGCGCCGCCGCCACCCCGCCCTCCAGCAGCTGCGCGACCTGCGCTTCCACCCCACCGACAACGACCAGGTGCTCGCCTACTCCAAGACCGCGACCACCCCCGAGGGGCTCACCGACCAGGTCATCACCGTGGTGAACCTCGACCCGCACCACGTCCAGGAGGCCACCGTCACGCTGGACGGCGACGGCCCGTACGCGGTGCACGACGAGCTCACCGGCGCCGTCTTCACCTGGGGCCGGCACAACTACGTCCGGCTCGATCCCTCAGCCGAGCCGGCTCACCTCCTCACGGTTCGGAGGAACCCAGCGTGACAGTGAACGAGCCCGTCCCCGACACCTTCCCCGAGACCTCGAAGAAGACGCTCGACCCCGACTGGTTCAAGCGTGCGGTCTTCTACGAGGTGCTGGTGCGGTCCTTCCAGGACAGCAACGGCGACGGGGTCGGGGACCTCAAGGGGCTCACGGCCAAGCTCGACTACCTCCAGTGGCTCGGGATCGACTGCCTCTGGCTCCCCCCGTTCTTCGCCTCGCCCCTGCGCGACGGCGGGTACGACGTGTCCGACTACACCTCGGTGCTGCCGGAGTTCGGCGACCTCGCCGACTTCATGGAGTTCGTCGACGCCGCCCACGCCCGCGGCATGCGCATCGTCATCGACTTCGTCATGAACCACACCAGCGACCAGCACCCGTGGTTCCAGGCCTCCCGGACGGACCCGGACGGGCCGTACGGCGACTTCTACATGTGGGCCGACGACGACAAGCAGTACCCGGACGCCCGGATCATCTTCGTCGACACCGAGACGTCCAACTGGACCTACGACCCCGTCCGCAAGCAGTACTTCTGGCACCGCTTCTTCTCGCACCAGCCGGATCTCAACTACGACAACCCCCGGGTCCAGGACGAGATGATCGCCGGGCTGCGGTTCTGGCTCGACCTCGGCATCGACGGCTTCCGGCTGGACGCGGTGCCGTACCTGTTCGCCCGCGAGGGCACCAACTGCGAGAACCTGCCGGAGACCCACGAGTTCCTCCAACGGGTCCGCAAGGAGATCGACGCCAACTACCCGGACACCGTGCTGCTCGCCGAGGCGAACCAGTGGCCGGAGGACGTCGTCGACTACTTCGGCGACTTCGCCTCCGGCGGCGACGAGTGCCACATGGCGTTCCACTTCCCGGTGATGCCGCGGATCTTCATGGCGGTGCGCCGGGAGTCCCGCTACCCGGTGTCGGAGATCCTCGCCAAGACCCCGCAGATCCCCGGCGGCTGCCAGTGGGGGATCTTCCTGCGCAACCACGACGAGCTGACCCTGGAGATGGTCACCGACGAGGAGCGCGACTACATGTACGCGGAGTACGCCAAGGACCCGCGGATGCGCGCCAACGTGGGCATCCGCCGCCGGCTCGCCCCGCTGCTGGAGAACGACCGCAACCAGATCGAGCTGTTCACCGCCCTGCTGCTCTCCCTGCCCGGCTCCCCGGTGCTCTACTACGGGGACGAGATCGGCATGGGCGACAACATCTGGCTCGGCGACCGGGACGGCGTGCGCACCCCGATGCAGTGGACCCCGGACCGCAACGCGGGTTTCTCCTCCGCCGACCCGGGCAGGCTCAGTCTGCCGCCCATCATGGACCCGGTGTACGGCTACCAGGTGACCAACGTCGAGGCGCAGCAGAGCAGTTCGAGTTCGCTGCTGCACTGGACGCGTCGCATGATCGAGATCCGCAAGCTCAATCCGGCGTTCGGCCTCGGCGGCTACGCCGAACTGCCCTCCAGCAACCCCGCCGTACTGGCCTTCGTGCGCGAGCACGAGGGGGACCTGGTCATGTGCGTGAACAACTTCTCGCGGTTCGCGCAGCCGACCGAGCTGGACCTGCGGCAGTACGGCGGGCGGTATCCGGTCGAGCTGATCGGCGGGGTGCGCTTCCCGTCGATCGGCGAGTGGCCCTACCTGCTCACCCTGGCCGGGCACGGCTTCTACTGGTTCCAGCTCCGGCAGCCCCCGCGCCTGAGCGGGACCAGGCGATCGAAGTAACGATCCGCCGCACGCCGCACACCAGCGTGAACAGCACCATCAGACCCTCCGGGGGCGCGAGTTGAACCCCCGCGCCCCCGGAGTTCTCTGCACCACCGCGTACGGAGAACAGCCCAACGGCCACCCACACGAAGGCGTGACACCCGAGCCGTGCTCGCGTGCCGCGACCGCCGCGCCGCCGCAATCCGGAAGACTGACGGACCCGGCCACGACCCGTCGGGCAGTCCGCGTGCTTCCGGGGAAAGGGAGCCATGTCCGAAACCTCCCGTTCTCAAGCCCACCTCCAGGACGGCGCCCCCGCCGGTTCCGCCGCCGCGGCGGGCACCCGGGGCGCCGGGGTCCGGAGAACCGCCCTGGGCGTCAGCGAACTCGTCCAGGCGGCCCTGCCGCTGATCGCGGCGTGGCTGCCCACCCAGCGCTGGTACGCCGGCAAGGGGCGGCCCATCACCGGCCTCACCCCGGTGGTCGGCACCCCGCTGCAGGTCGGCGACCCGGCCCTGCTCCACCTGTTGCTACGGGTCGAGCACGCCACCACGGCCGGCGCCCCGCACGGCGACATCTACCAACTGCTGCTCGGCATCCGCTCCGGCGGGCTCGGGGACATCGGGCCCGGCGCCGTGCTCGGCCGGCTCAGCCAGGGCCCGTACGACGGCGCGACCCTCTACGACGCGGTGCACGACCCGGAACTCACCGGGCGGCTGCTGGAACACCTGGCCACCGGCGACCGCTTCGGCGCGCTGTCCTTCCGCCGCACCCCCGGCTCGGGGCTGCCCGCCAACCTCCCCGGCCGCGCCTCCACCGCCGAGCAGTCCAACAGCTCGGTCATCTACGGCACCTCGTACATCCTCAAGCTGTTCCGCCGCATCCACCCCGGCACCAACCCCGACCTCGAACTCTCGCTCGCGCTCTCGCGGGCCGGGTCCACCCGCATCCCCCGGGTCGCCGCCTGGTTCGAGAGCCGGATGGAACGCGCCGAGCCCGCCACCCTCGGACTGCTGCAGCGCTACCTGCCGGACGCCGAGGACGGCTGGGAACTGGCCCTCGACCAGGTCGGCCGGCTCAAGGGCGACCGGTCCCCGGGCAACTTCGCCATCGAGGCGCACCGGCTCGGCCGGGCCACCGCCGAGGTGCACCGGGTGCTGGCCCGCTCGATGCCGGTCGCCCGGCTCGACCGCACCCAGACCGGACGCCTGGCCGGCGCGATGGCCGACCGGCTGGACAGCGCCGTGGCCGCCGTCCCCGGGCTGCTGCGCTTCCGGGCCGCGCTGCGCGCCGCCTTCCAGCAACTCGCCGACGCCCACCCGGACGGTCTGCCGGTCCAGCGCATCCACGGCGACCTGCACCTCGGACAGGCGATGCGCACCCCGCACGGCTGGGTGCTGCTGGACTTCGAGGGCGAGCCGGCCAAGTCCGTCAACGAGCGCCGCGAGCCGCAGCCGGCCCTGCGCGACGTCGCCGCGATGCTGCGCTCCTTCGACTACGCGGCCGCCCACCTGCTGGCCGGCGGCCCGGTCGACCCGGAGCTGGCCCACCTGGCCGCCGCCTGGGCCCAGCGCAACCGCACCGCCTACTGCGCCGGCTACACCGCCGGCGGCGGCGCCGACCCGGCCGCCTCGCCGGAGCTGATGCGCGCGCTGGAGATCGACAAGGCGGTGTACGAGGTGGTGTACGAGGCCCGGCACCGGCCGAGCTGGCTGCCGATCCCGCTGGCCGCGATCAACCGGCTGGCCCTGTCCGTCTGACCCCCCGCTTCCTGTACCGCCCGCAGGAGTTCGCCCACCCCCGTCGCAGGAGGACCCCGCCGTGACGCCGATCGACCCGACCGGCCGCCCCACCCGCACCGTACCGGCCACCTTCCTGGCCGGACCGCTCCCAGCCGAAGGGCGGGCGGCCGAAGGGCGCGCCGGCCACGACCGCGAAGCGCGCCGGGCGACCGAGGAGGAGGACGCCGGGACCGCCTCCGAGCCTCCGCCCCCGCCCCGGTCCGCCCCCCGGTCCGGCGCCGGAGAACCCCGGGAGGCCGGACGCCCGGCCCCCTCCGGGGCGCTGCGGCTGCCCGAGGCACCATTGCCGCCGTCCGAGGTGGACCGGCTGGTCGGCGGGCAGCACCACGACCCGCACGCCCTGCTCGGCGCACACCCGGTGCTCGGCGGCACGGCGATCCGGGTACTGCGCCCGTTCGCCGAACGGGTGGTCGTGGAGACCACCCAGGGCCCGGCCGAACTCACCCACCAGCAGGGCGGACTGTTCACCGGCCTGGTGGCCGGCGGCGATCCGCCGGACTACACCCTGCTGGTGACGTACCCCGACGGCGAGCCGCTGCGCCAGCACGACGGCTACCGCACCCCGCCCACCCTCGGCGAACTCGACCTGCACCTGATCTCCGAGGGCCGGCACGAACAGCTGTGGCGGGCGCTCGGCTCGCACGTGCGCACCGTCGACGGGGTGGCCGGCACCGCCTTCGCCGTCTGGGCGCCGAACGCCGCCGGGGTGCGGCTGATCGGCGACTTCAACCACTGGAACGGCACCGGGCACCCGATGCGCTCGCTCGGCTCGTCCGGGATCTGGGAGCTGTTCGTCCCCGGCCTCGCCGAGGGCGCCACCTACAAGTACGAGGTGCACACCCGGCAGGGCTGGGTGCTGGACAAGGCCGACCCGCTCGCCCGGGCCGCCCAGTGCCCGCCCGGCACCGCCTCGGTGGTCACCTCCTCCGACCACACGTGGCAGGACGGCGAGTGGATGGCCCGCCGGGCCCGCTCCGCGCACCACCGGGCACCGATGTCGGTGTACGAGCTGCACCTGCCGTCCTGGCGCCCGGACCTCACCACCTACCGCGCCATCGCCGAGGAACTGCCGCGCTACCTCAAGGAGTTGAACTTCACCCACGTGGAGTTCATGCCGGTGATGGAGCACCCCTTCGGCGGCTCCTGGGGCTACCAGGTGTCCGGCTACTACGCCCCCACCGCCCGGCTCGGCGGCCCCGACGACTTCCGCCACCTGGTGGACACCCTGCACCGGCACGGCATCGGCGTGATCGTCGACTGGGTGCCCGCGCACTTCCCCAAGGACGACTTCGCGCTCGCCCGCTTCGACGGCGAGCCGCTGTACGAGCCGGCCGACCCGCTGCGCGCCGAGCACCCGGACTGGGGGACGCTGGAGTTCGACTACGGCCGCAAGGAGGTGCGCAACTTCCTGGTCGCCAACGCGGTGTACTGGTGCGAGGAGTTCCACATCGACGGCCTGCGGGTGGACGCCGTCGCCTCGATGCTCTACCTCGACTACTCCCGCGAGGGCGGCGACTGGACGCCCAACCAGTACGGCGGCCGGGAGAACCTCGACGCGGCCTCCTTCCTCCAGGAGATGAACGCCACCGTCTACCGCCGCTGCCCGGGCGTGATCACCATCGCCGAGGAGTCCACCGCCTGGGACGGGGTCACCCGGCCCACCGACGCCGGCGGCCTCGGCTTCGGGCTGAAGTGGAACATGGGCTGGATGCACGACTCGCTGGTCTACATCTCCAAGGAGCCGGTGCACCGCAAGTACCACCACAACGAGATCACCTTCTCGATGGTGTACGCCTACTCGGAGAACTACGTCCTGCCGATCTCCCACGACGAGGTGGTGCACGGCAAGCAGGCGCTGGTCTCCAAGATGCCCGGTGACTGGTGGCAGCAGCGCGCCAACCACCGCGCCTACCTCGGCTTCATGTGGTCCCACCCGGGCAAGCAACTGCTGTTCATGGGGCAGGAGTTCGCCCAGGGCGCGGAGTGGGACCACGAGCAGGGCCCGCAGTGGTGGGTGCTCGACGAGCAGTGGCCGGCCCACCGGGACCACCTCGGGGTGCGCCGGCTGGTCGGCGACCTCAACCGGTGCTACCTCGACACCCCGGCGCTGTGGGAGCTGGACACCGTCCCGGACGGCTTCCGCTGGCTCGACGGCGGCGCCGCCGAGGACAACCTGCTCTCCTTCGTCCGGTACGCGGCCGACGGCACGCCGCTGGTCGCGGTCTGCAACTTCTCGCCGGTCGTCCGGCACGGGCACCGGGTCGGCCTGCCCCGGCTGGCGGGCCGCGAGCAGCTCTGGGAGGAGGCACTGAACACCGACGCCGAGGAGTACGGCGGCAGCGGCGTCGGCAACTCCCACCCGGTCAAGGCCGAGCCGGTGGAGTGGGACGGCCAGCCCCGCTCCGCCGAACTGGTCCTCCCCCCGCTCTCCACCGTCTGGCTCCGCCCCGCCCGCTGAGCGCCGCGCGGCCGGGGGGCGCGGACGACGCGGCCCCCGGGGGGCCCCCCCCCCCGGCGGGGGGCGGCCCCCCCCGGGGGGGGGGGGGCCCGTCCCCACCCCGGCCCGCCCCGTTGCGGGGGCCCCCACCGGCCGCCCCCCCCCCCCCCGGCCCGCCGCGGGGCCCGGGGCCCCCCCAACGACGAGGCCCCGGGTGCCCGCCCCACCGGGCGGGCACCCGGGAGGGACCTCCGCCCCTTGCCCGAACCCCGCCGTTCTGCTCGCGGACGGCCGTTCGGGGTGCGAAGGTATGGTCGATATGACCACTTTCCGAGACGACGGGACGGAGACACCCACGTGGCGCGCAGCGTGTACGTGACCGGTATCGACCGGGGGGACGGCCGCCAGGCGGTCGAACTCGGGGTCATGGAACTGCTCACCCGCCAGGTGGACCGGGTCGGGGTGTTCCGCCCACTGGTGCACGCCGCCGCGCCCGGGCGGCCGGGCTCCGACCACGTGGTCGAGCTGCTGCACGGCCGCTACCGGATCGACCTGCCGAGCACCGAGCTGTACGGCCTCACCTACGAGGAGGCCGCCGCGCTCCAGGCCGCCATGGGACAGGACGAGCTGGTCTCCGTCCTGGTCGACCGCTTCCACGCGCTGGAGCGGCGCTGCCAGGCCGTGCTGGTGCTCGGCACCGACTTCTCCGACACCAGCATCCCGGACGAACTGGCCTTCAACGCCCGCCTGGCCAACGAGTTCGGCGCCGCCGTGCTGCCCGTGGTCGGCGGGCACGGCGCGGACGCCGAGACGGTCATCGCCGAGGTCCGCAACGCCCACCGGGCGTACACCGACCTCGGCTGCCAGACCCTCGCGATGATCGCCAACCGGGTCTCCCCCGGCGCCGAGCAGCGGATCCGGAGCACCCTCACCGAGAAGCTGCCGATCCCCGCCTACGTCATCCCGGAGGAGCCGGCCCTGGCCGCGCCCACCGTCGCCCAGCTGGTCGAGGCGACCGGCGCCGAGGTGCTGATCGGGGACGCCGCCGGCCTCGCCCGGGACGTGCGCGGCTACGTCTTCGGCGGCGCCATGCTGCCGACCTTCCTGGAAGCGCTGACCGAAGGCGCGCTGGTGGTCACCCCCGGGGACCGCGCCGACCTGGTGATCGGCTCGCTGGCCGCGCACGCCGCCGGCGCCCCGCCGATCGCCGGCGTACTGCTGACGCTCGGCCAGCACCCCGGCCCCAACGTGATGGCACTGGCCGCCCGGCTCGCCCCCGGCACCCCGGTCGCCGTCGTCCCCGAGGGCAGCTGGCCCACCGCCGCCCATCTGACCCACCTGGAGGGCAAGCTCACCCCGGCCAGCCCCCGGAAGGCCGAGATCGCCCTCGGCCTCTTCGAACTGCACGTCGACACCGCCGAGTTGACCAACCTGATCGAGGTCGGCCGGTCCGACCGGGTCACCCCGATGATGTTCGAGCACGAGCTGCTGGAGCGCGCCCGCGGCGCCCGTCGGCACGTCGTCCTGCCCGAGGGCACCGAGGAGCGGGTGCTGCGCGCCGCCGAGATCCTGCTGCGCCGCAACATCTGCGACCTCACCCTGCTCGGCGACGTGGACGCCGTCCGCCGCAAGGCCTCGGCCCTGAGCATCGCCCTCCCCGACGCGGGCACGGCTCCCGGTCACCAGGCCGGGGGGAACCCGGCCGCCGACCGGGCCCAGGTGCGGATCGTCGACCCGGCCACCAGCCCGCTGCGCCGCCAGTTCGCCGAGCTGTACGCGAAGCTGCGCGCCCACAAGGGGATGACCGTCGAGCTGGCGCTGGACGTCGTCACCGACGTCTCGTACTTCGGCACCCTGATGGTCCAGGAGGGCATCGCGGACGGCATGGTCTCCGGCGCGGCACACTCCACCGCCGCCACCATCCGGCCCGCCTTCGAGGTGATCAAGACCTCGCCGGGTGCCTCGATCGTCTCCTCGGTCTTCTTCATGTGCCTGGCCGACCGGGTGCTGGTGTACGGCGACTGCGCCGTCAACCCGGACCCGGACGCCCAGCAGCTGGCCGACATCGCCATCCAATCGGCCGCCACCGCCGCCCAGTTCGGGGTGGAGCCGCGGGTCGCGATGCTCTCGTACTCGACCGGCACCTCCGGCTCCGGCGCCGACGTCGACAAGGTCCGCAAGGCCACCGAGCTGGTCCGCGAGCTGCGGCCGGACATCCTGGTCGAGGGCCCGATCCAGTACGACGCGGCGGTGGACGCCCACGTCGCGGCCACCAAGCTGCCGGGCTCCCCGGTCGCCGGGCGGGCCACCGTGCTGATCTTCCCGGACCTCAACACGGGCAACAACACCTACAAGGCGGTCCAGCGTTCGGCCGGCGCGGTCGCGGTCGGGCCGGTGCTCCAGGGGCTGCGCAAGCCCGTCAACGACCTCTCCCGCGGGGCGCTGGTGCAGGACATCGTCAACACCGTCGCGATCACCGCCATCCAGTCCCAGGACAGCAAGGAGCCCGTCGCATGAGCGAGCGCAGCGAGCGAGTCATCGGTAGGTGCGTGTTTCGCGAAGCGACCGCCGAGCGCTGCGAGGTGGCCGCATGAGTGGAGGCACCCGCGTTCTCGTGCTGAACGCCGGCTCCTCGTCGGTGAAGTACCAGCTGATCGACATGCTGGACGGGGCCAAGCTGGCCGCCGGGCTGGTCGAGCGGATCGGTGAGACCGGCGGGCGGCTGGTGCACACCCCGCGCGGCGGCGAGGCGCGCGAGACCGTCCAGGTCTTCCCGGACCACGCCGGCGCGCTCAAGGCCGTCGCCGAGGAACTGTCCGCCGACGGCCTCGGGCTGGACTCCCCCGAGCTGGCCGCGATCGGCCACCGGGTGGTGCACGGCGGCCTGCGGTTCACCGAGCCGACCGTGATCACCGACGACGTGCTCCGGGAGATCCGCCGGCTGATCCCGGTCGCCCCGCTGCACAACCCGGCCAACATCACCGGCATCGAGGTGGCCCGCGCGCTGCGCCCCGACCTCCCCCAGGTGGCCGTCTTCGACACCGCCTTCCACGCCTCGATGCCCGAGTACTCGGCCCGGTACGCGATCGACAAGGCCGTCGCCGACCGGCACCGGGTGCGCCGCTACGGCTTCCACGGCACCTCGCACCAGTACGTCTCGCGGGCCACCGCGCGGCTGCTCGGCAAGGACCCGGCCGAGGTCAACGTGATCGTGCTGCACCTGGGCAACGGCGCCTCCGCCTCGGCGGTCGCCGGCGGCCGCTGCGTGGACACCTCGATGGGCCTGACCCCGCTGGAGGGCCTGGTCATGGGCACCCGCTCGGGCGACATCGACGCCGGCGTGGTGTTCCACCTGCACCGGGTCGGCGGCCTCTCGGTGGACGAGATCGACGACCTGCTCAACCGCCGCAGCGGCCTGCGCGGGCTGTGCGGCGAGAACGACATGCGCGAGATCATGCGCCGGGCCGACGAGGGGGACGCGGACGCGAAGCTGGCCTTCGACTCGTACGTCCACCGGCTGCGCAAGTACATCGGCGGCTACTACGCGGTGCTCGGCCGGGTGGACGCGATCGCGTTCACCGCCGGCGTCGGGGAGAACGCGGCGCCGGTGCGCGCGGCGGCCACCGCGGGACTGGAGGAACTGGGCATCGCCGTCGACCCGGAGCTGAACTCGGTGCGGTCCGGCGAGGCCCGGATCATCTCGCCCGAGTACGGCCGGGTGGCGGTCGCCGTGGTGCCCACCGACGAGGAGCTGGAGATCGCCCGACAGGCCTTCGCCCTGGTGCACCGGGAACGCCGGGAGTCCGAGGACTGACACGGAACCGTCTCACTCCTCGGAACTTTTCGTCGGCGATTCCTCCCGGTGCGTGCCGAATGCACCTATAACACGAACGGATAGACTGATCCATATGCGCCGAGCGAAAATTGTCTGCACCCTGGGTCCGGCGACGGACTCCTACGAACAGCTGAAGGCCATCGTCGAGGCGGGCATGAACGTCGCCCGACTGAACATGAGCCACGGCAACCACGCGGACCACGAGGAGCGGTACCGCAAGGTCCGCCAGGTCTCGGAGGACACCGGCAAGGCCATCGGCGTCCTGGCCGACCTCCAGGGTCCGAAGATCCGTCTGGCGACCTTCGCCAACGGCCCGGTGACCGTCGACAACGGCGACGAGTTCACCATCACCACCGAGGACGTCCCCGGTGACCAGCACATCTGCGGCACCACCTACAAGGGCCTGCCCGGCGACGTGAAGCCCGGCGACCCGATCCTGATCAACGACGGCGTCATCGCCCTGGAGGTCGTCAGCGTCGACGGCCCGCGGGTGAGGACCGTGGTGGTCGAGGGCGGCGTGCTCTCGAACAACAAGGGCATCAACCTGCCCGGCGCGGCCGTGAACGTGCCCGCCCTGTCCGAGAAGGACAAGGACGACCTGCGCTTCGCGCTGCGCCTGGGCGTCGACATGATCGCCCTGTCCTTCGTCCGCAACGCGGACGACGTCAAGGACGTCCACGAGGTCATGGACGAGGTCGGCATCCGGGTGCCGGTCATCGCCAAGATCGAGAAGCCGCAGGCCGTCGAGGCCATGGAGGAGATCGTCCTCGCCTTCGACGCCATCATGGTCGCCCGCGGCGACCTGGCCGTGGAGTACCCGCTGGAGCGGGTGCCGCTGGTCCAGAAGCAGCTGGTCACCCTGGCCCGCCGCAACGCCAAGCCGGTCATCGTCGCCACCCAGATGATGGAGTCGATGATCCACGCCTCGCGCCCGACCCGCGCCGAGGTCTCCGACGTCGCCAACGCCATCCTGGACGGCGCCGACGCGGTCATGCTGTCCGCCGAGTCGAGCGTCGGCAAGTACCCGGTCGAGACCGTCCGCACCATGAGCCGGATCTGCGAGAAGGCCGAGGAGGAGCTGCTCTCCCAGGGCCTCCAGCCGCTCAACCCGGGCCGCAAGCCGCGCACCCAGGGCGGCTCGGTCGCCCGCGCCGCGTGCGAGCTGGGCGACTTCCTGGACGGCAGGGCGCTGGTCGCCTTCACCAAGTCCGGTGACACCGCCCGCCGGCTGTCCCGCTACCGCTCGCCGATCCCGGTGATCGCCTTCACCCCGGACACCGCCACCCGCAACCAGCTCTCGCTGAGCTGGGGCGTCGAGGCGTACGTGACGGAGCAGGTGGCCACCACGGACGCGATGGTCGCGCAGGTCGACCGGGAGCTGCTGAAGCTGGGCCGGCTCGGCGAGGGCGACACCGTCATCGTCACCGCCGGTGTCCCGGTCGGCATCCCCGGCACCACCAACATGGTGCAGGTGCACCACCTCGGCACCCGGAGCGAGTGACCGCCCGCCCGACCCGAACGCCCGTGGGGCGGTCCTCCTTCCGGAGGGCCGCCCCACGGGCCTTGCGGCGCACGCCGCTCGTCGCCCTCGCCGCCCGTCGCCGCTACTTGTCGCTGTAGGGGGCGTCGTCGTTGAACATGCGCATCCCGGGGATCCGCAGGGTGCCGCCGAACTGACCGGCCTGCTTGGCGGTGACGCCGGTCAGCTCCAGGTCCAGCGGGATCGGGATGGCGCCGATCAGGTCGTACAGCCAGCGCGGCAGGGTGTCCGGGGTGAGGGTGATCTCGCCCAGGTCGATCAGGATCGGCAGGCCGAGCACCTTGGAGAGGTGGCCGGACAGCCGCTCCACGTACATGGTGACCGGGCCCTTGCGCATCGTCGAGGTGGACCCCGGGGCGCCCTGGACGTGGAAGGTGACGCCGTTGCCCTCCAGGGTGGACATGTCGAGGTTGTCGATGTCCACGCTGTCGACCACGAACTTCAGGACGCGCTTGCTGCCGGTCGGGGTCTTCACGTCGTAGACGCCGTGGAAGGCCGCGCCGTGCAGGGCGAGCCGGCTGGTCTTCAGGGTCCAGTTCTGCTCCGGGACGACGTGCCCGGGGGCGGGCGCGCCGGCGGTCAGGGACCGGGCGTCCACATCGCAGTTGGGGTTCTCGGTGGGCGTGGCGGACGGGCTGCCGGAGGCGCCCGCGGAGGGCGTCGCCGAGGCGTCCGCGGACGGCTTCGGCCTGCCGGTCGCCTTGCCGCTCGGCGCGGCGGTGGGCGTGGCGGTGGGCGAGGGCTCGTCGTCGGCCGGCCGGGTCGCGGGCGGCTCGGCCTGCGGGGCGGCGGCCCGGGCCTGCGGCTGGGCGGGCTGGGCCGGGGCGCCCGTGCTCGGGGCGGGTGCGGTCGGGGCGGTCGGCGCCGTGGTGGCCGCCGGTGTGGTGGCCGGCGTCGGGCCCGGCGCGGAGTTCGGGTTCAGCAGGTGGCTGATGCCGCCGACCAGGTCGTCGATCAGGCCGGTCCGGACCGCCGTGCCGGTGTCGGCGGAACCGGCGACGGCGGAACCGGCGACGGACGGCTGGGCGGTGGCGGCCGACGGCTTGACCGGCGAGGTGGGCTGCTGGGCGGGCGCGGTGGTCGGCACCTGGGTCGGCACCGAGCCGGGGTCGGTCGAGGGACCGGCCGGGGGCGCCGTGGCCGGGGCCTGGCTCGGCGCGGTGGACGGGCCCGGCGGCGGCTCCGGCAGCTCGCTCTTGGGCACCGGCGTCTCGATCGGCGCGACGTCCGGCACGGTGGCCGGAGCGGTGCCGCAGGGCTTGCCCGCCGCGGACTCGGCGACCGCCGGGCTGGGCGTGTAGGCCGCGGCCATCAGCAGCGCGGTCGGCACCGCCGCCATCGCCAGCGCCCGGCCCCTCAGCCGGACCCGTACGGGCGTGCGCGGGGCCGCGTGCCGGCCGGAGCGCTGCGCGGGAACGGTCGTACCGTTGTCGGCTTGCTCGGCCGGCCCGGTCACCGCGCCTCCTCCTGGTCCACGACGCCGGCCTGCTTCGGGACGGTGCTCCCGGCGACGGTTTCGGCGGCCGCGGGGACGGTCACGGGGACAGCCGCGGCAGCGGTCCGGGTCTCGGCGTTCGACTCGGCGATCGGCTCGGCATTCGACTCGGCGTTCGGCTCGGCGTTCGGCTCGGCGTTCGGCTCGGTGGCGACGCTCTGCGCGACGGCGCTCCCGGCCGCCGCGTCCCCGGCGCCGCTCTCGGCCCGGCGCCGGCGCCGGCCCTTGGCGGCCTTTCCGGCCTCGGCCTCCGGCAGCGGGGCCCAGGAGACCATCAGCCCGCCGCCGATCAGGCCCGGCAGCAGGGCCAGCCCGAAGCCCCCCAGGTTGGAGACCGGGATCGAGACCAGCGTCAGCAGGGTGGTGGCGATACCGGCGAAGACCCGCACGGCCGGCTGGAACCACGCGGTCAGTCCGAGCACCACCAGCAGCACGCCGATGATCAGTGACCCGGCACCCGCCGTGGTGGCCATGGCCACCGTCATGCCGCCCAGCGAGAGCTTGGCGTACGGGAAGTACATGATCGGGACGCCGGCGATCATGGCCAGCAGACCGCCGTAGTACGGCCGCGTCCGGCGGAACGTACGGAACACCCGGCGCAGCCACTGGGCGGGGTTCTCGTGCTCGGCGGGCCGGTAGGAGGCAAGGGCGCTGGACACGGTGCAGCTCCTCGATGGTGTGAACGAGGGGATGGACGAGACACGGGATCCGGGGACGGCGCACGCACCGTCCCCGGTCCCGCAGGTGCCGTCGTGGCGGGCGGACCGGGCCCGGTCCGCCGCCGTCAGCGGCTTAGTAGCACTCGCCGGAACCGTCGGTGTGCAGCGCGAGCTTCAGGCCCTGGAGCTTGAAGGTGCCGGCCGAGGTGGCCCAGGCGGTCTGCTGCACGTTGTACAGGTCGGCCTTCTCGGCGGCCTGGGCGAAGCCGGTCTGCCCGGACGGCAGGCCGCCGAGCTTGGACTGCCAGCCCTGGGTGGCCGAGCCCTTGAGGGTCGAGGCGTCCTGGCCGATGTTGATGTTGGTGAACTCGGCGTCGGCGTTCAGCTGGTCGAGGTCGATCAGCAGGTTCTTGGCGTAGACCTGCTTGTTGACGTCGTCGCTGTTGCCGGCCTCCAGGCGCAGGACGATCTTGGGCAGCTTCCACGGCAGGTGGGGGATGACGTTGGGGTCGGTCACCACCGACTGGCAGAGGCCCTTGATGGTGGCCTCGTCGAAGGCCGAGACGGCGACCGGGTGCGGAGTGCCGTTCGTCTCCGCGTCGATCGAGCCGAACTGGGCGAAGTTCTTGCCGTGCAGCTCCGGCGTGGTGACCTTGAAGCTCTGGCCGGACACGCTGAACGAAGCCGCCAGCGCGTTGTTGGCGATCGAGATGCCGACCATCGCGGTGGCCGCGACGCTCGGCACCATCAC
This sequence comes from Kitasatospora sp. NPDC127116, assembly GCF_042677365.1. NCBI lineage: Bacteria > Bacillati > Actinomycetota > Actinomycetes > Kitasatosporales > Streptomycetaceae > Kitasatospora > Kitasatospora sp. NPDC127116. The sequence goes on along the minus strand of NZ_JBHXTL010000006.1, from coordinate 88,656 downwards.
CAGGGCGAAGCGCTTCCAGCGGGTCTTGCCGTAGGTCTGGGACATGCGAGTCCTCCTTCTAGGACGTACATCTCCGGCTCCCCGGCGGTGCGTCCCGCACCGGTGGGGGCCTGGGATGGGAGAGAGCTACGTCCTCGGTAGCGGAGAGCGCCTTGGGCGTCGTCGGACGCGGGAGCGACCCGCGTGCAGCGGGCGTCCCGTCCGAGCACCGGCCGACCTTGCGGGGCGGCGGGCAGGACCGACGACATCGGCGATCACCCCCGAGCGACAACCAGCGACCGCGCAGGGCCGCGCGGCCGGTCGAAGGACAGGAACCGCCGTGGGACCGCGGATACCCCCCTGCCCTCCCTCCCGCCGGCCGGGGCCGGCGGATCACCCGGTGGGGATCCCGCGCTCCGCGTGGCCGACCGGGGTCGGCGGAGGTGGAGTCTGGGACCGGGCGTGGCCGATCGTGCTTGAATCCCGGGCGAAGCACAAGAGGTTCCTTACTGACGGGTAATGCAACATCAGGTGACGTTGATCATGAAATCGACCCGAGCCGCACCCTGTGTGACGCCTTGAAGGAATCGTGATGGCGAAATCCGCCGGAAACACCAGCGAAACACCCGCGGGTGGTCACACATGGTGACCACCCGCGGGTGAAATCAAGATTTGGTAAACCTCTGTTCGGTTGACCGGATTGTCGCCAAATCCCCAGCGACACCGCAGGTCATCCGCCGTGCCAGACGGCGGGCCTGATCCGGACTCAGAACAGCACGCGCGCCAGCGCCGTACGGGCCGCGACGACCCGCGGGTCCTCCACGCCGATCACCTCGAACAGCTCCAGCAGGCGCAGCCGGGCGGCGTCCCGGTCCTCACCGGCCGTCCGCCCGACGGTGGTCACCAGACGCCCGAAGGCGTCCTCGACGTGACCGCCGACCAGGTCCAGGTCGGCCGCCTTGAGCTGGGCCTCGACGTCCTTCGGGTCGGCGGCGGCGGCCGCCCGGACGGCCTGGAGGTCCAGGCCCTCGATCCGCTTCAGCAGCTCGGCCTGGGCCAGGCCCAGCTTGGCCTCGGTGTTGCCCGGCTGCTCGATCAGCACGTTCTGGTACGCCCGGATGGCACCGCCCAGGTCACCGGAGTCCAGCGCGTCGTGCGCGGCGGACAGCGCCGGGTCCTCGGGACGCTGCGGCGCGGCGGCCTCGGCCCCGCCCGGGACGGCCGCGCCGCCGGCCACGCCGAAGCGCTGCTCGGCGACCAGGATCAGCTGGTCCAGGATCTTGCGGATGTTGGCGGCGCTCTCCGCGCCCTGGAACAGCGGCACCAGCTGGCCGGCCACCACGGCCATCACGGCCGGGATGCCCTGGATGCCGAACTGCTGGGAGAGCAGCTGGTTGGCGTCCACGTCGATCTTGGCGAGCACGAAGCGGCCGGCGTACTCCTCGGCCAGGTCCTCCATGATCGGGCTCAGCTGCTTGCAGGGCCCGCACCACTCGGCCCAGAAGTCGATGACGACCGGCACCTCGGTGGAGCGCTGGACGACCTCGGTCTCGAAGGTGTCCTCGGTGACGTCGATGACGAGCTGGTGGGCGGACTGGGCGGGGGCGGCTCCGGCCGAATCGGCGGCGGCCGCCTGTCGGGCCCGCTCGGCCCGGGCCTGCTCGGCCTTCTGGGCGGCTTCGCCGGCCGCCTTCACTGCGGCGAGGTCGACCGCGCCGCGCAGGGCGGAGCTGTTGAGACGCGAATTCCGTGGCTGCATGGCACCATCCTCCCCCGTCCGCGCTGCTCGCGGGCACCATCCTCCGGAAAGTCGCCCCGCGCGGACCGCGCGGCGCGGAATTCCGGGCGCGGTGCCGCTCCCCCGGTAGCCTGGACCGTTCGGCGCGGATCCCCACCCGCGCCCGCGCCGCTCCCGTCCCACGGGACGCGGCGCCTGGTTGTCACTGCTTTCGCTACGAGTCGTAGCGTAACTGGAGCCGGTGCCCCGCCCGCAAGCCCCACCGGCGGTTCGGGGACGTGACCTGCCCCACTTTCCCGGGCCGCCCCGCTGCCCGAACGGGCGAACAGTCGCTACCGTTACCAACCCCACCCAAGTTACTTACCAGTAAAGCGCGAGGAGGCCCGGTGCCGGCCGCCCAGCCCCCAGCGAGCCCGGACAGCGTGGAGCGCGCCGAGCCCACGGCCCGGACCTGCCCCGACCCGGCCGGCGCGGCCCCCCACCGGGCCGCCGCCACCCCGGAACCCGCGGGCGCCGCCCGGGCCAAGGGCCGCCCCCGCAGCGCCGCCGCCGACCGCGCGATCCTCGACGCCACCCGCGAGGCGCTGGCCGAACTCGGCTGGGGCGGACTGACCATGGGCCACGTGGCGAGCCGCGCCGGGGTCGCCAAGACCACCCTCTACCGCCGCTGGCCGTCCAAGAACGAGCTCGTGGTGGACGCCGTCGCCACCCTCTTCGACGACCTGGTGATGCCCGACCTCGGCAGCCTGCGGGCCGACATCGAGGCCGTGGTGGCCCAGTTCGCCGATCTGCTGGCCCGCCCGGAGACCCAGGCCGCGCTGCTCGCGCTGTTCGCCGAGGGGACCCGCGACCGCCAGCTGCGGCGCCGGATCCGCGAGTCCATCGTGGATCCGCAGAAGCGGCTGGTCCGCCAGGGCCGGGCGGCCGCCCAGGCACGCGGAGAACTCGGGGCGGACTGCGACGCCGACTCGGCCCGCGAGGAGGTCGACATCATCTTCGACACCATCGCCGGCACCGTCGAGCACCGCGTCCTGGTCAGCGGCGAGCCGATCACCCCGGAGTGGACCCGCCGCTTCACCGACCTGCTGCTCGGACCGCTGCTCGCCGGCTGAGCGCACGGCGGAGCCGCCGTACGGGATCCCGGTCCCGTACGGCGGCCCCGCTCCGGCCGCGGCCTCGGCCTCAGAACATCGCGTTCTCCTGGTACGTCCCCCACTCCTGCCGCAGCGCGTTGCAGATCTCGCCCAGCGTCGCCTCGGCGCGCACCGCGTCCAGCATCGGCGGGATCATCGACTCGCCCGAGCGGGCCGCCGCCAGCATGGCGTCCAGCCCGGCGCGGACGGCCGCCTCGTCCCGGGCCGCCTTGCGCGCGCCCAGCGCCCGGACCTGCTCGCGCTCGACCTCGTGGCTGACCCGCAGGATCTCCAGCTCGGGGGTGACGCTGCGCGGGTGGCAGTTGACGCCGACCACGCGCTTGTCGCCCTTCTCCACCGACTGCTGGTACTGGAAGGCCGCCTCGGCGATCTCCCCGGTGAACCAGCCCTCCTCGATGCCGCGCAGGATGCCGGAGGTGATCGGGCCGATCTCGTGGTCCTCGCGGCCCTTGTCGAGGATCCGCTGGAAGATCGCCTCGGCCTGCTGCTCGATCCGGTCGGTCAGCGCCTCGACGTACCAGGAACCGCCCAGCGGGTCGGCCACGTTGGCGACGCCGGTCTCCTCCATCAGCACCTGCTGGGTGCGCAGGGCGATCTCGGCGGCCTGCTCGGAGGGCAGCGCCAGGGTCTCGTCCAGGGCGTTGGTGTGCAGCGAGTTGGTGCCGCCGAGCACCGCGGCCAGTGCCTCCACGGCGGTGCGGACCACGTTGTTGTACGGCTGCTGCGCGGTCAGCGAGACGCCGGCGGTCTGGGTGTGGAAGCGCAGCCACTGCGCCTTGTCGGTCTTGGCGCCGAAGCGGTCGCGCATCCAGCGGGCCCAGATCCGGCGCGCGGCGCGGAACTTGGCGATCTCCTCGAAGAAGTCCAGGTGCGCGTCGAAGAAGAAGGACAGGCCGGGCGCGAAGACGTCCACGTCCAGGCCGCGGGACAGGCCCAGCTCGACGTAGCCGAAGCCGTCCGCGAGGGTGTACGCCAGCTCCTGCGCGGCCGTCGCCCCGGCCTCGCGGATGTGGTAGCCGGAGACCGACAGCGGCTTGTACGCGGGGATGCCCTCGGCGCAGTAGGCCATCAGGTCGCCGATCAGGCGCAGGTGCGGCTCGGGGGCGAAGAGCCACTCCTTCTGCGCGATGTACTCCTTGAAGATGTCCGTCTGGAGGGTGCCGTTGAGCACCGCCGGGTCCACGCCCTGGCGCTCGGCGGCGACCAGGTACATGCAGAAGACCGGCACGGCCGGGCCGCTGATCGTCATCGAGGTGGTGACCTCGCCGAGCGGGATGCCGTCGAACAGCACCTCCATGTCGGCGGCCGAGTCGATGGCCACGCCGCAGTGGCCGACCTCGCCGAGCGACTTCGGGTCGTCCGAGTCGTAGCCCATCAGGGTGGGCATGTCGAAGGCGACCGAGAGGCCGCCGCCGCCGGCGTCCAGGATCATCCGGTAGCGCTCGTTGGTCTGCTGGGCGTTGCCGAAGCCGGCGAACTGGCGGATGGTCCAGGTGCGGCCCCGGTAGCCGGTCGGGTGCAGGCCGCGGGTGTACGGATACTCGCCCGGCCAGCCGATCCGCTCGAAGCCCTCGTGGGCCTGCCCGGCGGGCGGGCCGTAGACCGGCTCGACCTCGTCACCGGAGAGGGTGGTGAAGTCCGCGTCCCGCTTGCGGGCCTTGTCGTACCGCTGCTGCCAACGCTGCCGGCCGCGCTCGATCTCCTCGGCGTCCATGACCCCGAACTCCGCTCCGTACGGCCGCCACGGCGACGGGCGGCACAACTAGTAGGACGTCCTAACAATTTACTCGGACGTCCTAGTACTTGTCGATGGACGACCGCCCGCACGGCCCGGAATCCACTCCGAAGGACCCACGAAACGCCGAGAGCGCCCCTCCCCCTTGATCGGGGAGGGGCGCTCTCGGCGGCGCGGGCGGCGGGGCTCAGACCCCGGCCGGCTGGCGGGCGGCGCCGCCCGCCGGGAGCTTCTCGGCGACCTCGCGGGCCACCTTGCGCTCGAAGACGAAGGAGAGGAAGGGGATGCAGCCCGCCGCCAGGGTCAGCACCAGCCGGCCCATCGGCCACTTCAGCTTCTGCCCGAGCAGGAAGGTCACCACGAAGTACCCGATGTAGAGGTAGCCGTGCAGCATCGCGACGTACGTGGTCACGTCCTCGGCCGCGCCGAAGCCGTACTTCGCGACCATGAAGCCGCAGAACACCAGCAGCGCCACACCGGTCGCAACGGCCAGGGCCCGGTACCAGCCCAGCAGGGGGGTCGCCTTCATGATCTTCCTCGCGTCGCTCGGCAGCATCGGCCGGTACGCCCGGATCCGCGCACCGCTCCAACGAGGGTAGCCGCCCTCACGCCGTCCCCTTCGCAGCCCCCTCGCCCGGATCGGTGAAGTCGCCGGCGGCCACCCTCAGCGGCCTGAGCAGATCGAAGACCTGGCGGCACTGCTCCTCGCCGTACTCCTCCAGCCCGAACTCCATCGCCATCAGCCGCCCGGTCGCCTCCTCGACCACCTCACGGCCGCGCCCGGTGATCGTGGCCAGCACGCCGCGGCCGTCCAGCGGATTGGGCCGGCGGGCGACCAGACCGGCCCGCTCCAGGCGGTCGACGGTGTTGGTGACGCTGGTCGGGTGGACCATGAGCCGCTCGCCGATCTTGGAGAGCGAGAGCTCGCCGGTCCGGCTGAAGGTCAGCAGCACCAGGGCCTCGTAGCGGGCGAAGGTCAGCCCGTACGGCTTGAGCACCGCGTCCACCCGGGAGAGCAGGATCTGGTGGGCGCGCATGACCGAGGTGATCGCCGCCATCGAGGGGACTGCGCCCCAGCGGCGGGTCCACAGCTCGTCGGCGCGGGCGATCGGGTCGAAGTCGAGAGCGAGGGGCTTGGCCACCTCCTTACCGTACCGGCGGACGGGACGCGTGTTACCAGGCGTCCTGATGGTGGACAAGCGCAACACGTGGCGGGAACCCGCCAATCGGACGGCCAGGTCCATACCAGGACATTGCGTCGATGTGAACGCGCGACAACGGGCTCCCGGCGCACCGGGGTTGACCCCCGATCGGCCCGGCGCCGTGCCACCAGGCCTCGGTTCGGACAGCAACCCGCTGCGAGGCCGGGCGATTCACCCCTTTCGTCCGCCCGTTCACATTCCCCGGCCGTGGCGGGACTTGGCCAATTCATGAGCAAGACCTGTCATTTGATTTGCTCGATTGTCATGCTTTCGGCCAACCCCGTTCGGTAGCCACCACCCCCACCCACCGGTGGCACAGCCGCTCCGACCGCACGGGGACCTGCACGTCAGCGCTCGTTCCGCCCCTCAGGTGCCGGCCCGGCCCCCCGGAACGCCGCGCGACCGCGTCCGTTCGCGGTTTCCCGGAAGGACTCGTTCGTGAAGCGAAAGCTCGCCGCAGTCGCCGTACTCTCCGCCACCGCCCTGATCACCGGCGTCGTCCAGGTGAGCGCCGTGGCCGTCGCGGACCCCGCCCCGCAGTCCCAGGGCGCGCAGCAGCGTGCCGACCTGATCGCCCTGGCGAACGGCCAGGCCGGCAAGGTGGCGCACGCCCTGGCCCTGGGCGGCCAGGAGCAACTGGTGGCCAAGGACGCCGTGGTGGACGCCGACGGCACCCGCCACCTGCGCTACGAGCGCACCCTGGCCGGCCTCCCGGTCCTGGGCGGGGACCTGGTGGTGCACCAGAAGGCCGACGGCTCGACCACCTCCGTGGACAAGGCGACCGGCGCGACCCTCGCGGTGCCGAGCCTCACCCCGCAGATCCCCGCCGACCAGGCCGCCGCCCAGGCGACCGGCGCCGTGCAGTCCACCGTGGGCATCGCCGCCGACGAGGACGAGTCCCCGCTGACCGAGGTCCACCAGGCCGGCAAGGCCGAACTGGTCGTCTGGGCCGCCGACGGCAGCCCGCGCCTGGCCTACCGCACCACGGTCGAGGGCCTGCGCGCCGACGGCACCCCGAGCCGCCAGCTGCTGGTCACCGACGCGGCGAGCGGCCAGGTGCTCTCCAGCCACGAGCAGGTCCGGACCGCCTCCGGCACCGGCAAGGGCGTCTTCGTCGGCACCGTCCCGCTGACCACCACCCAGAGCGGTTCGAGCTACCAGCTCAAGGACGCGAGCCGCGGCGGGCAGGCCACCTACACCCTGAAGGGCAAGACCTCCGGCTCCGGCACCCTGGTCGCCAAGACCACCAACAGCTTCGGCAACGGCCTGGCCTCCAACGCGGAGTCCGCCGCGGTCGACGCCCAGTACGGCGCCGCGGCGACCTGGGACTTCTACAAGAACACCTTCGGCCGCAACGGCATCAAGAACAACGGCGTCGGCGCCGCGAGCCGGGTCCACTACGGCTCCAACTACGTCAACGCGTTCTGGGACGACTCCTGCTTCTGCATGACCTACGGCGACGGCACGAGCAACACCCACCCGCTGACCGAGCTGGACGTGGCCGGCCACGAGATGAGCCACGGCGTCACCTCCGCCACCGCCAACCTCAACTACTCGGGCGAGTCCGGCGGCCTCAACGAGGCCACCTCGGACATCTTCGGCACCATGGTCGAGTTCTACGCCAACCTGCCCGCCGACAAGCCGGACTACCTCATCGGCGAGCTGATCAACATCAACGGCGACGGCACCCCGCTGCGCTACATGGACAAGCCGTCCAAGGACGGCGCCTCGGCCGACTACTGGTCCTCCACCGTCGGCAACAAGGACGTCCACTACTCGTCCGGCGTCGCCAACCACTTCTTCTACCTGCTGTCCGAGGGCAGCGGCGCCAAGACGATCAACGGCGTCAGCTACAACAGCCCGACCTCCAACGGCTCGACCCTCGCCGGCATCGGCCGGGACAAGGCCGCGCAGATCTGGTACCGCGCGCTGACCACCTACTTCACCTCCACCACCAACTACGCGGGCGCCCGCACCGGCACCCTCAAGGCCGCCGCCGACCTGTACGGCGCGAGCAGCGCCGAGTACAGCGCCGTCGCCGCCACCTGGAGCGCCGTCAACGTCAACTGACGCACCGCACAGGCGCACCGGACGCCCGGGACCTCCATGGGGAGGGCCCGGGCGTCCGGCCGTTGCGGAGGGCTGTCAAGGCCGGGCGGCTGGCGGAGTCCCGCCAGGGGGACGAACCGCCGAAACCGGGCAGCGGGCGGCAACCGAACCATCCGTACCGGGATTGGCGGTTCCTGGCCAATCCCCGGAGGCACCCTGTCCATCCCTGCCAACGATTGTCATGCTTCTGACCAAGTCCCGTCCGACCCTCCGCCGCCCCCACCCACACCCGGCGGAGCGTCAGGAACCGCACGGGACCGGCACGTCCGCGCCCTACCGCCCCAAGGCGCCAACCCCGGCGCCCCGGTACGCGGCGCACCCGCACGCACCCGCGGGTCTCGTGGAAGGAACCCCCGCACGTGAAGCGAAAGCTGACTGTCGGAGCCGTACTCTCCGCCACCGCCCTGCTGGCCGGCGTCATCCAGATCGCCGCCGCCCCCGCCCAGGCCGCCGCCCCCTCGCCGGCCCAGCAGCAGTCCGCGCTGCTGGCGCTGGCCTCCGGGCAGAGCGCCCCGGTCGCCCAGGCCCTCGCCCTCGGCGGCCAGGAGAAGCTGGTGCCCAAGGACGTCGTGGTGGACAAGGACGGCACCCGCCACCTGCGGTACGACCGGACCTACGCGGGCCTGCCGGTCATCGGCGGCGACCTGGTCGTCCACCAGAAGGCCGACGGCTCGGTGAAGTCCGTCGACCAGGCCTTCGCCGGCCGGCTGTCGGTGCCCAGCCTCACCCCGGGCCTCGCCGCGCCGCAGGCCGCCGAGGCGGCCACCGCCGCGGTGCGGGCGACCGTCGGCATCACCGCCGACGCGGACGAGGCGGCGCTCAGCCGGGTCGACGGCGCCGGCGCTCCCGAGCTGGTCGTCTGGGCCGCCGACGGCACCCCGCGCCTGGCCCACCGCACGGTGGTCTCGGGCCAGCGCTCGGACGGCACCCCGAGCCGCCAGGAAGTGATCACCGACGCCGCCACCGGCCAGGTGCTCGCCAGCGACGAGAAGGTGCAGACCGCCACCGGCACCGGCAAGGGCGTCAACGTCGGCACCGTCACGCTGACCACCACCCAGAGCGGTTCGAACTACCAGCTCAAGGACGCCTCCCGGGGCAACCAGTCCACCACCGACCTGAAGGGCGGCACCTCGGGCAGCGGAACGCTCTTCAGCAACACCACCAACAGCTTCGGCAACGGCACGCCCTCCAACCGCGAGTCCGCCGCGGTCGACGCCCAGTACGGCGCCGCGGCGACCTGGGACTACTACAAGAACACCTTCGGCCGCAACGGCATCAAGAACAACGGCGTCGGCGCCGCGAGCCGCGTCCACTACAGCACCAACTACGTCAACGCGTTCTGGGACGACTCCTGCTTCTGCATGACGTACGGCGACGGCGCGAGCAACACCCACCCGCTGACCGCCATCGACGTCTCCGGCCACGAGATGAGCCACGGCGTCACCTCCGCCACCGCCGGCCTGATCTACTCGGGCGAGTCCGGCGGCCTCAACGAGGCCACCTCGGACATCTTCGGCACCATGGTCGAGTGGTCCGCCAACCTCCCGGCCGACCCGCCGGACTACCTCATCGGCGAGAAGCTCAACATCAACGGCAACGGCACCCCGCTGCGCTACATGGACAAGCCCTCCAAGGACGGCGCCTCGGCCGACAACTGGTCCTCCACCGTCGGCAACAAGGACGTCCACTACTCCTCGGGCGTCGCCAACCACTTCTTCTTCCTGCTCGCCGAGGGCAGCGGGGCGAAGGTCATCAACGGGGTCAGCTACAACAGCCCGACGTCCAACGGCTCGACGGTGACCGGCATCGGCCGGACCAAGGCGGCCGCGATCTGGTACCGCGCCCTGACCGTCTACATGACCTCCACCACCAACTACAAGGCCGCCCGCACCGCGACCCTGAAGGCCGCCACCGACCTGTACGGCGCGAGCAGCACCGAGTACAACACGGTCGCCGCGGCCTGGAGCGCGGTGAACGTCAACTAGGGCGTGCCCGGCACGCCCCGACCGGCCCCGGCGCGAACCGCCGGCAGGACCGGCCCGAGCCACCCCCGGTAAGAAACGGCGACAGGCTGCCGCGGCCCTTTGGGAGAGGAGGCCGCGGCAGCCTGTCGACCGTCCACGATGACGCCGGGGCTCAGGCGGTGGCGGGCTTCGGCTCGCCCCGCTCCTCGCGGGCGAGCATCCGCTCGGCGAAGAAGCCGCCGGTGGGCAGCACCGCGAGCACGAACATCAGGACGCCGCGCTTGGCGTCCCACTTCTGCGCCTGCCAGGCCTGGATCCAGAAGACCGCGTAGAGGATGAACAGGACGCCGTGGACCATGCCCATCACCGGGACGGCGTCGAACGAGGTGGTCCGCTTCAGCACCGAGCAGATCAGCAGCAGGATGAAGGAGACCCCTTCGGGGCCGGAGACCAGGCGCAGGCGGTGGACGGCGCTGCTGTTCACGATGGATACCTCAATACGGGGGTCGGCGGCGCGGGCGCGCTTGTGAAGCAACTCACAAGCATTCCGGCCATTATCGCCGAGCACACGTACGGACCCCCGGCCGGGGGTGGCCACCCTGCCCGATCTCACAGCGCCCGCCCGCCCTGTCACAGCTGTGTGCCGGAACGCCTCCGGGCGCGACCGCCCGTTACCGGGAACCCCTATCCTGCTGCCCGCGCGCCCACCGATCCGGGCGCCGACGCATCGCACACGGGGGTAGTCGCCACATGCTCAAGCTCGACTGGGACCGCAGGACCTGCGCCAGGCGCGGTCACACCACCTACGCGCCGACGGAACCCGAACTGGCCTCCCGGCTGCACGCCTCCACCGCCCTCGGCGACGCCTGGCGCTGCCTGCGCTGCGGCGACTTCGCGCTGGGCGACCCGCACGGCTCCGGCCCGGCCGAGGACGCGCCGCTGGTGCCGCGCGGCAAGGCGCTGCGGGACCTGTTCATCCTGCGCTTCCTGGCCGTCGAACGGGTGCTGCGCGGGCTGCTGATCATCGTCGTCGCCTGGGCCGTGTGGAAGTTCTCCAACAGCCAGGACGCGGTGCACCGGGTGTTCGACGAGAACCTCACGGTCTTCAGGCCGGTCACCGACCACTTCCACTGGGACCTCGAACACGCCCCGATCGTCGAGACCATCCGCAAGACCTTCGACTTCAAGAAGAGCACCCTGCTGATCGTCGCGGGCGCCCTGATCGCCTACGCGGTGATCGAGATCGTCGAAGCGGTCGGCCTGTGGCTGAACAAGCGCTGGGCCGAGTACCTGACGGTGGTCGCCACCGCGGCCTTCCTCCCTCTGGAGGGCTACGAGCTGAGCCACCACGTCAGCGCGCTGAAGGTCTGCACCCTGGTGCTGAACATCGCGGCGGTCCTCTGGATCATGCTCTCCAAGCGCCTGTTCGGACTGCGCGGCGGCGTGGTGGCCTTCGAGGCGGAGCGCCACTCGGCCTCGCTGCTGGAGGTCGAGCAGGCGGCCGGCACCGTTCCGCGCCCCGGACAGGGGGCGCACGCCCGAGCCTGAGCGGGGCGCGCGCCCCGGCCTGACCGGCGCGTTTGTCGCAGGCCGGTACCAGTTGGCCCGCGCACCCTCCCCGGACCACGGCCGCAGCGGCTAGATTGCGGCCGTGGCACAGTTCAGACTCCAGGGATCGCGCGTGCTCGCCGTCGAATTGGGCGGGGACGCCGTCAAGGCGCGAAACGGTTCGATGGTCGCCTACACCGGGCAGATGGCCTTCAAGAAACTGACCGGCGGCGGGGACGGCCTGCGCGGCATGGTCACCCGCCGGCTGACCGGCGAGAAGATGACGGTCATGGAGGTGAAGGGACAGGGCACCTGCTACTTCGCCGACAAGGCCACCGAGATCAATCTGGTCCGGCTGAACGGCGAGACGCTGTACGTCGAATCGGACAACCTGCTCTGCACCGAGTCGACCCTGCACACCGGCACCAGCTTCACCGGGCTCAACGGCATGTCCTCCGGCAACGGCCTGTTCACCACCAAGGTGGAGGGCCACGGCTGGGCGGCGGTCACCTCCAACGGGCCGGCCGTCATCCTGCGGGTCGACAAGAGCATGCCGCTGCGGGTGGACCCGGGCGCGTACGTCGCGCACACCGGCACCCTGCAGCGCAGCCTGAAGTCGGGCGCGGGCTGGACGACGATCATCGGCGAGGGCGGCGGCGAGGCCGTCCAGATCGAGTTCACCGGCGAGGGCCTGGTGTACGTCCAGCCCTCCGAGAAGGTCACCATCGGGGGCGACGTCTGATGGGCTTCACGAAGATCAACGGCAAGATGGTCGAGGCCCAGGTCCTACCCGGGCAGCGGCTGTTCAGCCAGCGCGGCGCGATGCTCGCGTACAGCGGCGACGTCCGCTTCACGCCGAACATCACCGGCGGGCAGGGCGGCGTGATGTCAATGATCGGCCGCCGGGTGGCCAACGAGGACACCCCGCTGATGACCGTCGAGGGCCAGGGCCGAGTGATGTTCGGCCACGGCGGCCACCACGTCCACGTGATCGACCTGTTCGGCGACACCCTCTACGTCGAGGCGGACCGGCTGCTCGCCTTCGAGGGCACGCTGCGGCAGTCCACCATGTTCATGGGCTCGCAGGGCGGGGTGATGGGCATGGTCCGCGGCCAGGTCACCGGGCAGGGCCTGTTCACCACCAAGCTGGAGGGCCAGGGCGCGGTCGCGGTGATGGCCCACGGCGGCGTCTTCGAGCTGCCGATCGTCCCCGGCCAGTCGGTGCACGTCGACCCCCAGGCGTACGTGGCGCACCGCGGCGACGTGCGCAACAAGCTGTCCACGGCGCTGGGCTGGCGCGACATGATCGGCCGCGGCTCGGGCGAGGCGTTCCAGCTGGAACTGTCCGGGCAGGGCGCGGTGTACGTCCAGGCGAGCGAGGAGAAGCTCTGATGTCCCACCCGCCGCAGCCCCCGTACGGCTCCCCGCACAACCAGCCGACCCAGCCCGGCTTCGCGGTCCCGCCGCCCCCGCCGAACTACGGCCCGTCGCAGGGCTACCCGCCGCCCCCGCCCGGCGGCTACCCCCCGCCGCCGCAGCAGCCGTACGGCCAGCAGGCCCCGCCGCCGTACCAGCAGCCGCACCAGCAGCAACAGCCGTACGCCCAGGAGCAGTTCGGCGGACCGGTGGCCCCGCTGCCGACCGGCCACGGCGGCACCGGACCGGTGGTGTGGGACGCCCACAGCCTGCCGGCCGGCGACAACGTCAACCCGTACGCCTTCTCGGTCGACCTGAACGGCTCGTACTTCCTCCAGAAGGGCAAGATGGTCGCCTACTACGGCGACATCACCTTCAAGGGCGTCGGCGCCGGGGCGATCGACCGGATGCTCGGGCAGCACTTCAACTCGCCGATGCACGCGGCGGACTGGGTGGTCGCCGAGGGCCGGGGCAAGCTGCTGCTGGCCGACCGGGCGTTCGACCTCAACTCGTACGACCTGGACGAGGGCAACCTGACCGTCCGCTCCGGCAACCTGCTGGCCTTCGACCCGACGCTGCGGCTCAAGCAGTCGATCATCCCGGGCTTCCTGACCCTGATCGGCACCGGCCGCTTCGTCGCCGCCTCCAACGGGCCGGTGCACTTCGTCGAGCCGCCGATCCGGGTCGACCCGCAGGCGCTGGTCGGCTGGGCGGACTGCCCGGCGCCGTGCCACCACTACGACCACGACTACATGCACGGGCTGATCGGCGGCCTGCGCCGGCTGACCGGCTTCGGCGGGGCCTCCGGCGAGGAGCACCAGTTCGAGTTCATCGGCGCCGGCCAGGTGCTGCTGCAATCGAGTGAAAAACTCCTGGCCGAGCGGTCGGTCGGCGCGGTCGGTGCCGAGGCGGGCGTGCCGATGGGCGGCGTGCCGTCCCAGCCGGGCACGGCCGGGCACGGCGGCGGGAATCCCAACATCCCCGGGCTCGGTAACCTGGGCGACCTCGGCCGACGTTTCGGTCTGTAAACTTGTACAAGATTGAACTAAATCGGCTATGCTGGGGAGCATGGATACGCACACGATCGACACTGCGGACACCCCTCCGCCGCAGCCCGAGGAGGAGACTCCCTGGCTGACCGCCAGGGAGCAGCGGATGTGGCGCGCCCATCTGGAGGTCGCCAAGCTGCTGGACTACCAGCTCAGCCGCGAACTCCAGCCGCACAACCTCGCGATCAACGACTACGAGATCCTGGTGGTGCTCTCGGAGGCGCCGGACCGCCGGATGCGGATGACCGACCTCGCGACCGCCACCCTCCAGTCGAAGAGCCGCCTCTCCCACCAGATCACCCGGATGGAGAACGCCGGCCTGGTCCTGCGCCAGGAGTGCCCCGGCGACCGCCGCGGCCTCTACGCCCACCTCACCGAACACGGCTGGGAGACCATGCAGCGGGTCGCCCCGGACCACGTGCGCAGCGTCCGCGCCCACTTCATCGACCGCTTCACCCCGGAGCAGCTCGACGACATGTACCAGGCCCTCGCCCCCATCGCCGAACACCTCCGCGGCCTGCGCGGCAAGCCGTAGCGCCGCCCCCGCACCACCCCGCCCCGCCACGACCACCGTCGCGGCGGGGCGGACCGCGTCTCAGCTCGCGGTCAGGCCGGCGACCAGTTCGTCGGCCGCGCCGTACGGGTCCAGCGCGCCCTCGGCCACCCGTTCGGCCAGGACGGCCAGCCGCCGGTCCCCGCGCAGGTCGCCGATCCGGGCGCGCAGTTCGGCCAGGGCGATCGCCTCGATCTCCTCGGCGGCCCGGCGGCGGCGCCGCGCGGCGAGCTCGCCGTGCTCCTCCAGCCAGGCCCGGTGCTTCTCCAGCGCCTCGACCACCTCGTCCACGCCCTCGCCGCGGGCCGCGACGGTCTTGACGATCGGCGGACGCCAGTCCCCCGGCTCCCGGGCCTCGCCGAGGCCCAGCATGTGGTTGAGCTCCCGGGCGGTGGCGTCGGCGCCGTCCCGGTCGGCCTTGTTGACCACGAAGACGTCGCCGATCTCCAGGATCCCGGCCTTGGCCGCCTGGATGCCGTCACCCATCCCGGGGGCCAGCAGCACCACGGTGGTGTCGGCCTGGGCGGCGACCTCGACCTCGGACTGGCCCACCCCGACGGTCTCCACCAGGATCACCTCGCAGCCGGCCGCGTCCAGCACCCGCAGCGCCTGCGGCGCCGCCCAGGAGAGCCCGCCGAGGTGGCCGCGGGTGGCCATCGAGCGGATGAACACCTCCGGGTCGGTGGCGTGGTCCTGCATCCGGACCCGGTCGCCCAGCAGCGCGCCGCCGGAGAACGGCGAGGACGGGTCGACGGCCAGCACCCCGACCCGCTTGCCGAGCCGCCGGTAGGCGGAGACCAGCGCCGAGGTGGAGGTGGACTTGCCGACCCCCGGCGAGCCGGTCAGGCCCACCGTGTACGCCCGCCCGGTGTGGGGCGCGAGCGCGGCCATCGCCTCCCGCAGCTGCGGCGCGGCGTTCTCGACCAGCGTGATCAGCCGGGCGACCGCCCGCGGCCGGCCCTCCCGGGCCTGCTCGACCAGCGTGGCGACATCGATCATCAGGAGCTCCTAGCGCAATGCCGTCGAATGCCGAAAGGGGCTGCGGACCGCCACTCGCGGTCCGCAGCCCTGGAGCGATCGGCCGGTCAGGCCTTCGGGACGCGCACGATCAGCGCGTCGCCCTGGCCGCCGCCACCGCACAGCGCGGCCGCGCCGACCCCGCCGCCGCGGCGCTGCAGCTCCAGCGCCAGGGTCAGCACCACGCGGGCGCCGGACATCCCGATCGGGTGGCCGAGCGCGATGGCGCCGCCGTTGACGTTGACGATGTCGGAGGAGACGCCCAGGTCCTTCATGGACTGGTGGGCGACGGCCGCGAAGGCCTCGTTGATCTCGATCAGGTCGAGGTCGGCGACCTCCAGGCCCTCCTTGGCCAGCGCGTGCTTGATCGCGTTGGACGGCTGCGACTGGAGCGAGTTGTCCGGGCCGGCCACGTTGCCGTGGGCGCCGATCTCGGCGATCCAGGTCAGGCCCAGCTCCTCGGCCTTGGCCTTGCTCATCACGACCACGGCGGCGGCGCCGTCGGAGATCTGCGAGGAGGTGCCGGCGGTGATCGTGCCGTCCTTGGCGAAGGCCGGGCGCAGCTTGGCCAGGCCCTCGACGGTGGTGTCCGCGCGGATGCCCTCGTCCTGGCTGAACAGCACCGGCTCGCCCTTGCGCTGCGGGATGGCGACCGGGGTGATCTCGGCGTCGAAGACCCCGTCGGCCTGCGCCTTGGCGGCCCGCTGGTGGGAGGCGGCGGCGATCTCGTCCTGCACCTCGCGCGGGATGCCCAGGCGGGTGTTGTGCTTCTCGGTGGACTCGCCCATCGGGATGTTCTCGTAGGCGTCGGTGAGGCCGTCGTGGGCCATCGCGTCGAGCATCGCGATCGCGCCGTACTTGAAGCCCTCGCGGGACTTCGGCAGCAGGTGCGGGGCGTTGGTCATCGACTCCTGGCCGCCGGCCACCACGATGTCGAACTCCCCGGCGCGGATCAGCTGGTCGGCCAGCGCGATGGCGTCGAGGCCGGAGAGGCAGACCTTGTTGATGGTCAGCGCCGGGACGTTCATCGGGATGCCGGCCTTGACGGCGGCCTGGCGGGCCGGGATCTGGCCCGCGCCGGCCTGGAGCACCTGGCCCATGATCACGTACTGGACCTGCTCGCCGGTGATCCCGGCCCGCTCCAGAGCGGCCTTGATCGCGACGCCGCCGAGGTCGGCGCCGGAGAAGCCCTTGAGGGAGCCCAGCAGGCGGCCCATCGGGGTCCGCGCACCGGCAACGATCACAGAGGTGGTGTTGGTCATGGGACGGGCCCCTTCGCACGTCGTGGCCAGGTGAGGATGCGCTCAATGTACTGACCTGTTACCCGCCCGTCACCGGAGCGACGGTGTGATCGAGCGCACTGGCACCCTCCAGTCAACACCGTGCCGACCCGCTCCGGGTGAACCGCCCGCCGTGTGAGCAGGCTCGCACGCCCGGTACTGGCGTACGGCGCGGGCCATGCGCTGCACTTGATGCACCTTTCCCACCGCCCTTCCCCACCCCGGAGGCCGTCGTGCTGACCCGCATCGACCACATCGGCATCGCCTGCCGAGACCTCGACAAGACGGTCGAGTTCTACCGCGCCACCTACGGCTTCGAGGTCTTCCACTCCGAGGTCAACGAGGAGCAGGGCGTCCGCGAGGCCATGCTCAGGATCAACGGCACCGACGACGGCGGCGCCTCCTACCTCCAGCTGCTGGAGCCCACCCGGCCCGACTCCACCGTGGCCAAGTGGCTGGAGAAGAACGGCGAGGGCGTGCACCACATCGCCTTCGGCACCGCCGACGTGGACGGCGACTCCGAGGCCATCCGGGACAAGGGCGTCCGGGTCCTCTACGACCAGCCGCGGATCGGCTCGATGGGGTCGCGGATCACCTTCCTCCACCCCAAGGACTGCGGGGGCGTCCTGACCGAGCTGGTGACCTCCGCGCAGCAGGGCCACGACGAGCACTGATCCCCTCCCGGCCGGCCCCGGGGCGGGCCCCGCCCCGGCGGCGACCGACGGCCCGTCGGTCATGACCCGTCAGTAACCTGGCGGGAAGAGCCGGAAAACACCCCTGCGGCCATTCCCCCGCAGTGCGCTCCCACTACAATGCCCAGGTGCGCGACGGCTCCGGGGGACGGAGGCGACGGGCACGGCCGAAGACAGGCCCGTCCGCCCTCCGGTGGTCGGCCCGTCGCAAGGGGAGTCCATTACGCGGGCACGGCTGAACAGTCGCAAGACGGATCTGTCACCATTCTCCACAAGGCAAGAGTTCGCCCAGGAGTCCACTCGGACGGGGGAACGCGGCATCCCCGCGCTCCCGCGCCCCGGACTCCGACGACCGCGGCGGGCGGCCCCGACATGGCGGGGAGCCGTCCACCGGCTGCGGATGCAAGGACCAGTCGGACCGGCGCCCGGGATACCGGAGCCCGGCCCCGGCCCGGTCGAGGACGCGACCAGGAGATGGATGGGACCGCGGAGTGCGGGGCAACGACCGCTACGAGGCTGACGATCACCTCTCCCAGTTCGAGGCCGAGATGGGTCGGACTCGGAAGGAGCGGGACAAGGCAGTCGAGCATGCCGAGGACCTCGCCTACCAGGTGGAGGTACTGCGGGCGAAACTGCACGAGTCCCGCCGCATGCTCGCCCAGCCGCGCGCCTTCGACGCCGTCTCCGGCCAGGCCGAGCAGATGCTCCGCACCGCCGAGATGCAGGCCCAGCAGCTGCGCGCCGACGCCGAGCGCCAGCTGCGCGACTCCCAGGCCGCCACCCAGCGGATCATGGCCGAGGCCGCCGAGCGCACCGCCCGGCTGGAGGCCGACCTGGCCGCTCGCCGCCGCCAGCTGGAGGACGAGCTCACCGAACTGCGCCGCTCCGCCGAGCAGCACGTCAACGGCTGGGCCGAGCAGACCCGGGCCGGCTCCGAGCAGGAGGCCCAGCGGCTGCTCCAGGAGGCCCGCGCCGAGGCCGAGCGGATGGTCGCCGCCGCCCGTGCGGAGGCCGTCGCCCTCTCCGATCACGCCCGCGCCCGGACCGCCGCCGACGTGGACGCCGCCCGCGGTGAGGCCCAGGCCGCCGCCGAGGCCGCCCTGCAGCGGGCCCAGAACGACGCCGAGCGCCTGCTGCGCGCCGCCTCCGAGCAGGCCCAGCAGGCCGGCGCCCAGGCCGCCGCCGACGTGGACGCCGCCCGGGGCGAGGCCCAGCAGCAGCTGGCCGCCGCACACGCCGCCGCCGAGGGCCAGCTGGCCGGCGCCCAGGCCGAGATCGGCCGGCTCAAGGCGCAGGCCGCCGCCGAGCAGGCCCGGGCCGAGCAGCAGCTCGCCGCGGCCAAGGCCGAGATAGAGCGGCTGCGCGCCGAGGTGATCGCCGAGGCGGAGCGCACCCGCTACGAGGTCACCGAGCTGCGCGCCCAGGCCGAGCAGGCCGCCGAACAGCTCCAGGCCGACGCCGAGGCCGCCGCCGAACGCAGGGTCGCCGACGGCGAGGCCGCGAACGAGCAGCGCTCGCAGACCGCCCGGGCCGAGGTGGCCCGGATGGTCGCCCAGGCCACCAAGGAGGCCTCGGCGATCCGCGCCGAGGCCGAGGCCGTCCGCGACGAGGCCGCCACCAAGCAGGCCGAGGCCGACGCCGCCAAGGCCGCCGCGGCGGAGGAGAGCGAGCGGCTGCGCGCCACCGCCGAGTCGGTGGCCACCGAGCTGAAGGCCGAGGCCGAGGCGGCGATCGCCGAACTGCGGGCCCAGGCCGAACGGGACGTCGCCGAGCTGCGGGCCCAGGCCGAGGCCGACGCCCAGCGGCTGCGCGGCGAGGCCGAGGAGGCGGGCCGGGCGGCCGGCGCCAAGGACGCCACCGTCCACCTCGCCAAGGCCGCCAAGACCGCCGAGGAGGTGCTCGGCCGGGCCGACCAGGACGCCGAGAACGCCCGCGGCGAGGCCGCCGCCGAGGCCGAGCGGATCCGCGCGGAGGCCGCCGCCGAGGCGCAGCGGCTGCGCGAGCAGGCCCAGGCCGCCGTCGAGCAGGCCCAGAACGCCGCTCTGGACGACGCCGCCGCGATCCGCGAGCGGATCGAGCAGATGCAGGACGAGGCGGCCCGGCTGCGGGCCGAGGCCGAGGAGCTGCGCGCCCAGGCCGCCGCCGAGGCCGACCGGGTGCGCGGCGAGGCCCGCCGCCAGGCCGTGGTCCAGATCGAGGAGTCGGCGAAGAACGCCGAGGAGCTGCTCAGCAAGGCCAAGGCCGACGCGGACGAGCTGCGCGCGGGTGCCGCCGGGGAGATCGAGCGGCTGCGCGAGCAGGCCCAGGAGCAGGCCGCCGAGACCCAGGGCCGGGCCGAGCAGACCCTGACCCGGGCCCGCGCCGAGGCCGGGAAGATCACCGAGGCGGCCGAGCAGCAGGGCCAGGACGCGCTCGCCGCCGCCAAGGCCGCGGCCGCCGAGAACCGGGCCGCGGCCGAGCGCGAGACCGCCGAACTCCGGCGCGAGGCAACCGAGTTCGACCAGCAGGTGCGCGCCGGGGCGACCGCTGCGGCACAGGCCCTGACCACCGAGGCGCAGGCCGAGGCGGCCTCCGTCCGGGACGCCGCGGTGGCCGACGCCAAGCGGGTGCGCACGGAGGCCGACACCGAGGCCGCCCGGGCCCGGGCCGAGGCCGAGGCCGCCGCCGACGCGCTGCGCGAGGAGAGCCGGCGCGAGCGGGAGGAGGCGGCCGAGGGGCTGCGGCGCGAGCGCGAGGAGACCTCCGAGCACCTGGACGCCGCCGAGGCCGCCCGCGAACAGGCCGAGCAGGCCGCCGCGGAACTGCGGGCCCTGGCCCAGCAGGAGACCACCCAGCAGCGCGAGACCGCCGAGGCCTACGCCGACCGCGTCCGCACCGAGGCCGAACAGCACGCCACCGA